>NZ_CADBFF010000019.1:0-371 GCF_902793885.1 uncultured Succiniclasticum sp. | reverse complement strand
ATATGTTAGTGACGATTCCCCCTCATATAAGCGTGTCAGAATTCATGGGCTATTTGAAGAGTAAAAGTAGTCTGATGATATTTGATAAACATGCAAATTTGAAATATAAATACGGGAACAGGCATTTCTGGTGCAGAGGATATTATGTCGATACCGTGGGAAAATATGAGACGGCGATACGGCAGTACATAAGAAACCAGTTACAAGAAGATATAAGCAACGACCAGATTAGTATGAAAGAACTGTTTGACCCGTTTACGGGTGAGCCGGAGAAATAAGGCATAAAAAGAGCCCCCGAGTAGGGGGCTGCCAGTAATAAGAGTGTGATTGTCGGGCCGTTTCGGTGCCCCCTTAAGGGGGCGACCACAGGA
>NZ_CADBFF010000018.1:0-62071 GCF_902793885.1 uncultured Succiniclasticum sp. | reverse complement strand
CGATCCGTTCACGGCGTTGTACAGTGACAACGTCCACTCTTTGTTCTCAGGATTTCCAAAAATAAATTTAAATACTCTGTCTTTATACAAGCGATTTGCTTCGGTCAACTTCATTACTCCTTTTCTTTTCCTGTTGTCCTGAACAATGCTAATATAAAGAATATCTGGCTCATTTCTATTGTAAATCCAGACACCGTTGTTTGCAAGGTGCTTTTCATTCATTTCTCTGAATTATCTGTGAAGCTTAGAGTCCTATATAGTAAAAACTGCGGCCTGCCATTACTGACAGGCCACAGTGAAAACATTACCCGGTTTTTAATTTTTAACCTTGAATCCAGAAGAATTATTGAATTTTAATCCTCCCTGCACCGTACGGGTCTTCATACCCTTCCTTGATTTTAGCATCCAGATGGTTCTGTACATATTCCATGATGGCGTCCACATCGGTCATCACGGCGTCAAGGGTTATGTTGCAACCCTTAAACATGGCCATGCCGCTTCCACCGTCTTTTAAAATATAGCTGGTGCCACCCACCTTATAGATTTTCTTCAAATCAACAGGCTGCCCGTTGATCATCACATCTTTGACCCGACGCGGACCTTTTACTTCGACAAAACCGCCCTTCACATCTTTCACTACGCCGGAAGGCACGGAAGAATCAATGGTGTACGTCAGTCCGGAAACATGCAGGAACCCGCCGCTTTCTTCCGGATAATTCACAACGCCCACTTCCAGCGCGTCTATAATCTGCTGGCCGGTCGCTTCCACTACCGTACACATGTTGATAAAAGGAAAAGCTTCCAGCAGGTCATTATAGGAAAAGACTCCCGGTTTAATGGTCTTGCGGATGGAGCCGCCGTTGACGATGGAAAGATCGGTATTCAGTACAAAGCGGTACGCATCCGCTACCAGGTCTCCCAAATTGGTTTCCCCGTTGCGCACCCGGCGTTTATCGGTTGCGGGGTCATCGCTGGTAAGCGTTACCATGGCTTCTCCCACCGGCTGGTTCAGAATCGCGTCAAACCGTTTGTTTTCCCCGGCAACCAACGCCGTGACTTTGGGATCTGAAGCCGACAGCGTTTTAATCAGAGTGGAAGAAAGGGAACCGTCTTCCTGAATCACAAGCTGACCCAACGCCTGCAGTTTGGTTCCTGCCTGTACTACCAGCACGTCCTTGCCCATCGCGTTGGCAACCTTATGCGGGGGTACATACTCTTCATGGGAATGTCCGTCAATCACCGCATCAATATTATACGTGTTGGCCGCTATGGCTCCGCTGGACCATTTCGGCAGGGCGCCGTTCGTTCCCAGGTGACCCACCAGAAACACATAGTCGGCTCCTTCTTTACGCACCCGGTCAGCAGCTTCCTGCAATGCTTTGTACAGTTTCAGGCCACTTTCGTCCTCCAAAAAACCATAGATAAATTTCCCGTTTTTATCCTGAAAATATTTGGGTGTGGAACTGGTCAGGGTCTGGGGCGTCGTTGCCCCGATAAAAGCCACCTTTTTGTTTCCCAGCGCCAATATTTTGTAAGGCGGCAACACCAGTTTCCGGGTCTTGATATCAATCAGGTTGGCACAATAATAACCACATTTCATCCGGGAAGCAAGCTTTAAAAACTGCTCCATGCCATAATCAAATTCATGGTTGCCCGGAATAGCAAAATCATAACCGGCTGCATTCATAATCGATACGATGGATTCGCCGTTTGAAAGTTTGCCGAGAGGAGTTCCCTGAACGGCGTCACCGGCATCCACCAGCACAACGGGGTTCCCTTTTTTCTGCAGCTCTTTTTTGTATTGCGCGACCTTGTCAATCCCCAGGTTGTCGCTTACACCGCAATGGATATCGTTGGTATGCAGTATGATGATGTCTTTTTCCTCTGCAAAAACGGTAAAAGGCAACAGGAACAGAAACAAAAAGGTAAGAATAAAACCAACGCGCTTTTTCAGGTCAAACATGGAATCATCCCTTCCCGTGTTCTTACTTCTTAATAAGAGCAGGCACTCTGATATCATAACTTTCATTTCTTCTATGCACCGAAAAAACGTAACAACGAGAAAATAAAAACAGCCGCTCCCCCACATGTTACGGGAACAGCTGTCTCTTCACGCTTTACGGAAACAACAGCTCCGCCACATGGACTGCACGCTTTCCTTCCGGCAGTCCCTGCACCAGTCCGCTAAGGCAGGAGTTGCAGTAACAGGACACCCGTTCTGTTGTAAAACGCTGACAGTAATTTTTAAGATATGCGTCAATCTCTTCCGGAGATTTGGACTGCATATCCTTTTTAATTTCAGCAAAACGCAGCGGCGCCAGCGTAAAATTGTCAGGACGCATGGGTCCAAATAAAAAACTGCCGTCAAAGTTGATCTCTTCTTCTGTGCCGGAAAGCTCAACGATTTCCACGTTCATTTTACGGAGCACGCTGCGCACCGCCGCCTTTTCCGTTTCTTTCGCTTTGGCCCGGTAACAGTCCTGCAATGTGATACGCTCCCCTTTATAATCCGGGAACGGAAAATCCGGCAGGCCGTCGATGAACTCATACAGGCTGATTACCTTTGCGGCAGGCCGGTTTTCCCCGATAATTATGCTGCAGGTCTCGCAAATAGTGATTGCAATATCATTCCAGCCCGACAATGCTTTATGCCCCGGACGGCAGCAACCCACCACGCGCACACCTTTCGAGTCCATAAAGCGTTTCACTTTTTCAGAAGTCTCAGGCCTCATCTGGGTAAACTTGCAACTTGGAAAATAGTATTTCATAGTCATTCTTCCGTAATCCTTCTTTCATGTCTCACATGCTCTTTAAAACGTTGCAGTTCATTGAGGATTTCATCATAGAATGTATATTGGTCCCGACCATGCTCTTTGCTCCAGTACAGTGCCTCGTCGCTTTGCTGCAGCAGCATATCCAGGTCGGCCTCTTCGTTTTCTGATTTCGCAATGCCGATACTCATGGCCAGCGTCCGCATACGTTCGTCACTCTTGAAAAACTCCTTCATCGCATTCATGACAAATTCCATACGAGCCTTAATCTCCTTGCGGTCATTTACACCAAACAGCGCTACCACGAATTCATCGCCGCCCATACGGGTGATAAATGCCTTGGGGAAAGACTTACGCAGCAGGTTTGCCACCGCCACCAGGGTTTCGTCCCCCACTTTATGGCCGTATGTATCGTTGATATACTTAAAATGGTCAAGGTCGATATAGCAAAGAGTCAGGGACTCTCCCTTACGCCGGTTCCGCAGCCGCTGGTAAAAATGGTGACGGTTATGCAGTCCGGTTAGCGCATCGGAATTGGCCAGCTCTAACACCTGTTTCTGGGCTTCTTTTTCCTTGGTAATATCCCGGGCGATGCCTACCGTACCGATGATTTCGTGATTTTCGTCATACACCGGCGTTTTTAATATGCTCAGCTCGCAAAGGCCCCGCTTGGAATGGTACACTGTTTCCTCGGAATGACAGGTTTTCCCTGCTTTGGCCACCGCCAGTTCGGACGCGCGGCACACGGCTTCCCCATACTCCGCCTCTTCCCCGGACAAGCCCCAGATATAGCCGTGATACTGGTTTGTCACGTCTTCCTTGGTCTTGCCCACCGCTTCACAGAAAGCCTGGTTCACCCGCAGATGACAAAAGTGTTCAGCGGCCATTCCGTGCCGGCGGGAATATCCGCTAATGAAGCGAAGCCTTTTACGTCATGGGTAAACCGCTCCAGCGGCAGGAGGTGGGAAAAAATAGAAACCACCTGGTCGGACATGCCTACCAGGACGAATGCAAGATTGTAATGGTACATGGCGCAAGTTCTTCCTTCGATTGTCATATATACTATTGTACGTTACTGTCTGTTCACAATAATTATAATATAAAATTACAAAATGATGAATACTTCCTTATATAACTATACCATAAATGATACGCCGCGGGCAAAAGGGTAAATCATAAACTGTCGCCCCTATTCTACAACAACGTAGCAAATACAGAGGCCGCGACGACAGTCAAAATACCCGCAATGGCTATAGACAGCGAACTCATGGCGCCTTCCACTTCCCCCATCTCCAACGCTTTCACGGTACCCATGGCATGGCTGGAACAGCCAATGGCAATCCCTTTGGCAATGGGTTCCTGAATGCCGAACATCTTGCAGACCGTTTCCGCAAACATATTGCCGAGAATACCGGATATGACGATGGAGGCTACCGCGATCGCCACATAACCGCCCAGTTCCTCAGCGACCCCAATGCCAATAGGAGTTGTAATGGATTTGGGCAGCATGGTCACATAGGCGGCGCGGCTCAGCCCAAAGAAACGGGAAAAGCCCAGCACCGAAACCATAGTAACGATAACGCTGGACGCGATTCCGAACATGACAGCCTTAAAATTTCGTTTCAGTGCATCCAGCTGACGGTACAGTGGTACCGCCAGGCAGATGGTGGCCGGCGTCATCAGGTAGCTGATGTATTTCGCGCTGTTGTTGTATGTCTGGTATTCAATTCCGAAAACACGCAGGAACAAAATCGTAAAGACGATGGCTATCAGCAGCGGATTCACCAGCGTATGCTTCACCTTCTGTTTCAGAAACATGCCGACGCCATAAAAGAACAGCGTGATGAATATGCCAAAAAATGTGGAAGTTTGCCAGAATGTATTCATAAATCAGGTTTCCTTTATAGTTTAAGTTTTATAGTTTAAGTATTTCAGTAAAACGGTTCATCGTCTTCGCAATACCGTTTTACAATTTGCGTTTCGTAATGACACACGCCATTACGTGTTTTCATCTGTGTACCTGCGGGAAAGGCGGAGGAACCACTGGGTGATCCGTCCCGTGGCGACCATGACAATCAACGTGACTGCAATGATAATCGTAACGTACGCTGTCAGAGAAGACCGCAATTCATTCCAGGCATCGATCAGTCCCACTGCAGCAGGAATAAACAGCAGCGGCATAATGAAAATCAGAAAATCCGCTACTTCTTTCACATCATCCACTTGCAGGGTCTTCTGTTCCAACAGAAGAAACAACAGCAGAATACCGTAAATGCTGGCCGGAATCGGAAATGGAATCAGCGCGTGCAGCACTTCGCCGATGAACGACAACGCAATAATAATAGTAAATTGTTTAAACAGTTTCAAGGTGAACAGCTCCGTTCCTATTACACTTTTCAAGTTGTACCATTTTATCACAATATCGGCAAGATTTCCATGTTTGTCAGCATCTGTCTGGCAGATTTTGCCGATAAAACAAGGTTGGTCGTAAAAACGACCAACCTTGGTGTGCAAACACGCATGGTTACTGGGATTTTACCCCACTACTTCTTAATATTATAGGATAGACAATTTATATGTCTGTACAGGCGAAGCCGTCAGATACAAATGTCGAACTGTATGAGAGTGAAGGCTCAGGGTTTCCCCGGTTTTCCACCCTATAAAATAACTCCCAAAATACATGGGAACGCATTCCGGGAATTACTCACCTTCTTCCCAAAATTTACGTAAAACCAGTCGTTATCAGTCGATTTTTATGGTAAAATTGATTGTAGTAACGCAAGCATTAAAAAAGCTCTGCAACCAGCGTTACAGAGCAGGTTATCAGCTTGGTGCGCCTGAGACGAATCGAACGTCCGCACCCGGTTCCGGAGACCGGTGCTCTATCCACTGAGCTACAGGCGCATGTTAAATTGTACAAATGGTATTATAGCACAGTTTGTCGTTTGTAGCAAATATTTTTATTGTTTTTTTTACTGAGGAAGCATTATGTGGCAGTATGTTAAACGCTATGCGCATTTCGCGATTATCGCCGCGCTGTTCATGGGCGGCGAAGTGCTGATGGATTTAATTCAGCCGGGTCTCATGCGCCGCATCGTGGACGACGGGGTGCTGGGCCTGAACAATAACGGCGTGGGCAATCTTGAACTGGTCTGGCGTTTAGGCATCCAGATGATCGGCATGGTACTCATCGGCTGCTGTTTCGGTTCCCTGAACAACGTGTTTGTGAACATGGCCAGCCAGAACATGGGCAATGACCTGCGCAAGGACATGTTCCGGAAAATCATGACCTTTTCTTTCCCACAAATTGACCGCTTCGGCGCCGGTTCCCTTATCACCCGCATCACCAACGACGTGACCCAGGTGGAACGGCTCATCGCCCAGTTTGTACGGGGCATGGTACGCACGGTACTGATGACCATCGGCAGCCTGTATTTTATGTTCACCCTGAGCCCCGATTTCGCCTTCATCGTGCTGGGCGCCCTGCCCTTCATCATCGGCGCCATGTATTTCGCTCTGCGCAAGTTGAACCCGCTGTTTACCCTTCAACAGGAAAAACTGGATGTCGTGAACGACATGCTGCAGGAGGATATCTCCGCTATCCGCATCATCAAGGCCTGCGTGCGAGAAACCTACGAGAAGCTTCGCTTCGGCAAAGCCAACGACGATTTGATTAAAACACAGCTGAAGGTTCTGCTGACCCTCGCCTTTCTGAACCCCCTTGTCAACATGGTAATGAACCTTAGCGTCGCGGCCATCCTCTGGTACGGCGCCAGGGATGTGATGGAAGGCGCCGCTTCCCCCGGCAGCATCATGGCGGCCATCACTTACACGACACAGCTGTTAATGGGCATCATGATGCTGATGATGCTGTTCCAGAACATTTCCCGCGGTTTCATTTCCTGGAAACGGCTGGCAACGGTGCTGCATCTGGAGCCGGAAATTCAGGACGGAAAGTTTGAAGACAAAGATTGCAGCAACGTTTCTGATTTTAGTTTTGAAAATGCTGACGCATCTGGACAACGTTCAGAAAACACAACAAAAATAATAAACACACAGGGCCGTATTGAATTTGTAAACGTGTCTTTCACCTACCCCGGAAGCCAGAAACCGGTGCTGGAAAATATCAATCTCACCATCAATCCGGGCGAGACCATTGCCATTATGGGTTCTACCGGCAGCGGGAAGACCACGCTGATCAATCTGATCCCCCGTTTTTATGATGTAACGGAAGGCAGCGTGCGCATCGACGGTGTGGATGTTCGGGACTATAAAGTCAGCTCCTTGCGTCGTAGAATCGCTATCGCGCTGCAAAAGAGCGAACTCTTCAGCACCTCAATTAAAGAAAACATTGCCTGGGGCAGACGCGAATTGGATGAAACCAAAACCGAAACGGCAACAACTGATGAAACCGAAACCGGCATGGCAACGCCTAATGAATCACGGGGCTATGATTTACAACCTAACGAAACGGATCTGACAGAAAGTGACACACAGTCAAATACTGCCGCTGACGCGGACATCGAACGCGCCGCCCGCATCGCCCAGGCCCACGAGTTCATTGCGCCGCTGGAACAGGGTTACGATACCGTTGTGGCCGAACGGGGCATGAGCCTCTCCGGCGGACAGAAGCAGCGCATCGCGTTAGCCCGGGCCGTTTTGAAAGGCTCGCCCATTATGATTTTTGACGATGCCACCAGCGCACTGGATCTGAAAACGGAAGCCAACTTTTACAATGAGCTGGCAAAGACCAGTCCCCAAAGCACAAAAATTATCGTAGCGCAGCGCATCGCCTCCGTTCGTCGCGCCAATCGCATTTTAATTCTGGAAAGCGGAAAGATCGTCGCGGAAGGAACGCATAAAGAGTTGTTAAAGAGCTGTGCCATCTATCAGGACATTTACCAGTCCCAGGTGGGCGACATTGCGCAACACGAAAACGCAACGCAAACTGAAAACGCAAATACCACACAGCCAAAAACAAACACTACAAGTAACGAAGCGGATGCTTCTGCGAAAGGCGGTGAGCGGTCATGAGTAAAAACGTAAAGACCCAGACCCCGCAGTCCGGTATCGGCCCCCGCCGCGGCAACATGTTCGCGGAAACGGAATATGCGAAAGACATCGGCTGGACCCTGAAGCGCATCGGCCTCTATTTTGTAAAAGAGAAAAAACTGATCTTCGGTATGCTCGCCGCCGTACTGGGCGGCACCCTTGCGGGGATTTACGCCCCCATGCTGCAGAGCAACGCCGTGGATATCATCGCCGGACAACGCAGCGGCGACTTGCAAACAACCATTGCCTTTATGCTCGCCACTTATTTAATGATAAGTCTCCTGCGAATGGCCCAGGGCGTGTTCAGCGCAAAGCTGAGCCTGCGCATCGTCAGGCAGTTCCGGGAAGAACTGTTCGGCAAGGTCATCGACCTGCCCGTAAAGTATACGGATACCCATTCCCACGGCGACGTGATGAGCCGCATGACCAACGACGTGGAAAACATTTCCACTACCGTTTCCCAGGCCCTGCCCTCTTTGTTCAGCGGTGTGCTGACCATCATCGGCACGGCTGCCATCATGCTCTGGCTTTGCTGGCAGCTGGCCCTGTTAAGCTGTGGCACCATCTTCCTCACCGTCATCGTCACCCGTCTGTTGTCGTCCTTTGTCCGCAAATATTCCAAGGAACGGCAGACCTTATTGGGCAGTATGAACGGAACCGTGGAAGAAATCGTCAACGGGTACCGCACGGTTGTCGCCTACAATCAGCAGGACAAATCGGCGGAACGGTTCTGCAATGTTTCCGACAAACTGACCAAAGCCGGTATCCGCACCGAAGTCTGCAGCGGCGTCATGGGTCCGGTGATGAACTGTATCGGCAACATCGGCTTTGTGGTCATCGCGGCCTTTGGCGGCTACTTCGCCATCCACGGCATGATCTCCGTGGGCGTCATCTCCGCCTTCATCGTGTACGCCAAACAGTTCAGCCGTCCCATCAATGAAATCGCCCAGATCTACGGGCAGTTGCAGTCCGCCATCGCGGGCGCGGAACGTGTTTTCCAGGTGTTGGACGAAACCAGCGAGGACCTGTACGGCCTTGTCTGGGAAGACCAGGAACAGGTTTCCGTACGTTTCGAGGACGTGGAATTCGGTTACGTGCAGGGCAAACCGGTGCTGAAGCACTTTAACCTTACGATTCCGGCGGGCAAAAAGGTAGCATTGGTAGGTTCCACCGGCAGCGGCAAGTCCACCGTGGTCAATCTGCTGATGCGCTACTACGACGCCGACAAAGGAGCTATCTGGATCAACGACCAGAATGTGGAAGAAATCACCCGGGACAGCCTGCGGAAACACGTGGGCATCGTGCTGCAGGATACAGTTCTCTTCTCCGATTCCATCCATCATAACCTGCAATACGCCAACGAAAATGCGACTGCAGAAGAGATAAAAAAAGCAGCGGAGATGAGCCGCTGCCATGAAATGATCGAACTGTTGCCGCAAGGCTATGAAACTCTGCTGACGGGAGCCGGGGAAAACATCAGCCAGGGCCAGCGACAGTTGCTGGCCATCGCCCGGGCCTTCGTGGCCAATCCCCGCATCCTGATTCTGGACGAAGCCACCTCCAACGTAGACACAAGAACGGAAAAAGCCATCCAGGATGCCATGCAGGAAGTGATGAAAGGGCGCACCAGCATCGTCATCGCCCACCGTCTCTC
The DNA here is from genome assembly GCF_902793885.1 of uncultured Succiniclasticum sp. Taxonomy (NCBI): domain Bacteria; kingdom Bacillati; phylum Bacillota; class Negativicutes; order Acidaminococcales; family Acidaminococcaceae; genus Succiniclasticum; species uncultured Succiniclasticum sp. The sequence goes on along the minus strand of NZ_CADBFF010000018.1, from coordinate 52,594 downwards.
CACCATCCGGGACGCGGATCTGATCGTGGTACTGGACCAGGGACGCATTGTGGAACAGGGAAATCACGACGAACTGCTGGCCCGTAAGCAGAAATATTATGATTTATACATGACGCAATACGCCGGCTTTGCTACGTAACTACCCATTACCGAAACAGGCATCAAAATCTTTTCGTTTTCAACATTATAAAACTCCGGACAGCTTCCGCGGTCCGGAGTTTTTCACGTTACGGTGTTTCCCGTTTATAACCTTTATGAATTCCCTTTTACCACACAGCAGCGTTCACGCCATTTACAGAATGGCACCGGTCAGACAAATCGATCAAGCCCTCGTCTTCGCGCCCATGGCTTTTAACTGCATCTTGCGTTTATACATCAGGGCATCGGCCCGTTCAAAGACATCATGTACATTTTTGTCCTGCCCCGGCACAAAATCGGTAAGGCCCACGGATACGACCACTTTTCCTTCTTCTTTTACGTTCGCCTCAACCTGACGGTTAAAAGCCGCCACGCAATCATGGCGTCCTTCAAAACCCTGTTTCTCCAAAATCGCTACAAACTCGTCGCCGCCGGTACGGAACACCGGGCTGTGTTTAAAGTTTTCACAAATCAACTTACTGGCAGCGCAGATGTATTCGTCCCCCGCCTTGTGCCCGTAGGTGTCGTTGATATGTTTCAGTCCGTTCACGTCGCAGACCAGCATGGCAAATTGCTTTATGGATCCGGACCCGATCAGCTCGTCCAGCCGGCTCACCTCATCCACATACGCCTGCTTGCTCTTTACACCGGTCATGGCGTCCCGATAGGCCAGCTTCTGAACATGGCCCAGCTCGGCCTCTGTTTCCTCCGTTCTCCGCTGCACGATAGCATAATTGGTGAAAAACATGCCCAGAGAGAACATGATCAGTATCAGGACAACCGAATTTTTGCGGGACCCTCGGACGACATAATCCTGCTTTTTTGAATTAATGAATTCCTCTTCCCCCATTTCATAGGCGGCCGCATCGGCCTCGCCCCTGTAGAAACCGCGGATCTCCGACATGGTTTTTTCTGCAAAGTCCTGGTCCGACTGCCTCATCCAGCTCATGGACATAAACACGATAATCGCCATCAGGGCAACCCAGGCCACCACAGAACGTCCGAAGACCTTGGCATAGTCGCGGTGCAGCACATTGCGCAGGAACAGGAAACCGCACACGGACCAGATGGTAATCAGGAAATACGTTTCCGTTGCCAGCTGTTCAAAGTTGTTCAGTTCCGGGAAAAGCTGTAACAGGGCAAATACGGCCATGATTGCCACGCCCACAAAACCTGTGCAGTGCTCCGTCCGGTCTCCCCGTTCCCCTGCCAGCTTATAGGCTGCAGCAGAAATCAGACCATACACAATGATGGCGGAAATGGTCAGCACGTCAACGATCCAGCCTACGGCGGTGCGGCCCAGCAGCGGAATCGGCAGCGACAGCAGCAGGACCAATTCCACGGCCCGCTCCGGATTCCTGCGCTGGTTCAGTTCCGCAAATCGGTCAGGCAGGATGTCGTCCTTGGCTACACTGTAGAACAGACGGCTCAGCGCCACCGTGTTGCCGATGAGGCTGGTCATTACCAGAGAAAACAGCGCCGCCGCCAACAGGAACATGCCTGTATCTCCCAGATAATAATGGGCTGCGTAAAACGCCGGCAGCACTTTCAAACCGCCCCCCTGATCTGCCAGACGGTTAATATAATCCGGCCAGCCGGTATACTGGGACGGGATTGCCGAAATGGAAAGCAGGATCACAAAAATGTACAGCAGCGTGGTAGTCACGACGGACACGGTTAATACGTTAAAGGTCTTCTTATGACTGAACTTGAATTCCCGGGCGGAATGGGAGATATTTTCAAAACCGATGAAAGCCCATGGCGCGATCAGCGCGATGCCGGTCACCTGGGATAACGCGCTTTTACCGGAAATAAAGCCGGGGGTGAAAGGAAACACAGCCGCATCCCGATGCAGCATGGCCACGGCAAAACAGACGGCTATGCAGACGGTAAAGGTCAGCGCCAGCACTTTCATAAGGTTTACGGCAATCCGCTCCCGCTTCATACACAAAAGTCCCATGAACAAAATGGCGGCCATGGTCAGCAGCACTTCGCCCAAATACACTTCGTAATCAAAAACCGTGTACAGGTAGCCGAAACGGAATGTATCGCCCAGGAAATTACGGGCAAACAGCGGTAAGGAAGTCGCATTGGCCCACAGCATGGCCAGATAAGCCAGGCCCACATACCAGAAACTCAGGAAGGCCCGGTCATAGCCGAATATCTTTTTTACATAGCCGTACACACCGCCGGCGGAAGGATAATAGTTGATCAGGTAATGATAATTCCGACTGATAAACAGCATGATGACCATACCCACCAACATGCCCAGCGCGCTTCCCACCGGTCCCGCTTCCGACAGGTACAGGTTCGTGGTAAATACAAAGGAGCCCCATCCGATGGCAGTGCCCACTGACAACGCCCAGGCGCCCAGTGGCGTAAGATACGGTACCAGACCTTCTTCCCGCTCTTTGACTGAACCAAACTCTTCCATAATAGAGACCTCCACCGTGCCGCGGAACATTGCGGCATATATTATTTCAGCATATGTTTACAGAAACACTGATTAATCAGCGTCTCCTTATATTATTTTAGACACTCGCGCAACGTGGCCACCATATCCGGAATATTGATAGGCTTGGCGATGTGCCCGTTCATACCCACGTCCAATACATGCTGGATATCCTCTGCAAAAGCATTCGCCGTCATTGCGATAATGGGGATCCGGGACAGTTCCGGATCCGGCAGGGCACGGATCGCTTTCGTAGACTCGTACCCGTTCATCACCGGCATCTGGATATCCATCAGCACGCCGTCGTAATACCCGGGAGCAGACGCCGCCACTTTATCCAGGCCGATCTTACCGTCTTCCGCCGTTTCCACCTTGAATCCCAGTTCCATCAAAATCATCTGGGCAATTTCCCGGTTGATCACATTATCCTCTACCAGCAGCATCCGCTTGTTTCTGAAGTCCGCCTGCTGTTTGGCAACTTTGCTTTCCTCGTCGGTTTCGGCTTCCGGTTCCTCTTCCGCCAGGGGGAAGCCCACCCGGATGATGAACTCCGTACCTTTCCCCTGCTCTGTTTCCACTGCAATGGTACCGCCCATCAGGTTTACAAGGCTCTTGGTGATTGCCATGCCCAAACCTGTGCCCTGGATGTTGTCCACCGCGGTCGTGCGTTCCCGTTCATACGCTTCAAACACTCTGGCTGCGAACTCCCTGCTCATGCCCATACCGGTATCCTTCACCCGCAGTTCGTAGAACCCAGTTTCGGCATCGGCACCGGTTTGGCGCAGCGTAACGGAAATGTTGCCGCCCTGAGGGGTAAACTTGTAGGCATTGCTGATCAGGTTCAGCAGAATACGGTTCAGGCGGCTTACGTCGCACATCACCGTTTTGTTCGTAATATCCACCGCCGAAACGGTATAATGCAGTCCTTTCGTTTCCATCTGGGTCAGGAACATGTCGTGCACTTCGTTCATGGTCTTCACCAGGTTGGTCTTCTTCGGTTCCAGTTCAATCTTTCCGCTTTCAATGCGGCTCATATCCAGTACGTCATTGATCAGCGCCAGAAGATGCTGGCTGGATGTTTCAATCTTGGTCAGGTACTCCGCCGTTTTCGGCGACATGTTCTCCTCTTTGCGGGCCAGCATCGTGTAGCCGATGATGGCGTTCATGGGCGTGCGGATATCGTGGCTCATGTTGGAAAGGAACGTGCTCTTGGCCCGTGTGCTCCGCTCGGCCTCCAGTTTCTTCCATTCTGTCTCACGTTCCCGCTCCAGTATGAGACGGAAAACCATGAACAGGATCAGCATCACGATGAGCGTCATGAAGAAAAACAACACCATGTTCCGGTTCAGTGTAGCAATCAGATCGACCCTGATTTCATTCGAAAAGAAATCGCGGTATTCCTGCCACTGCTGGAAATCCATGACAACACCGAAAGAACGCAGCTTGGTCGTATTGAAGAGATTGATGGTTTCCATGGCATGTTCCGCCGCGATCTGGAACTCCTGCCGTACCCAGATGGTAGACGCAATGGTAATCAGGGATACCAGCCACAGCCAAACCTGCGTCGCTTTGCCCAGCCGCGCTTCCCTGTCGTTTCGCAGCAGGACCAGGAAAAGCAGGGACCCCAGCACGGACCATAGAACGAACATCAGATAGGATTCCACGGACAGAGAATCATCAAACAGGTATACGCTGAACAGGATGGCTACCACCATACCTGTCAGGCCGGTTATCTTATATGTCAGACTGTTTTCTCTTTTTGCGCAAAGGTACGCCGTGTAACAAGTATACCCGTAAACAATGGTAGCGCCGATGGTGGTCACGTCTACGATCCAGGCCACGGCCGTACGGCCAAAGAACGGAATCAGGCAGGAAAGCGCCATAATAAACAGGACCGCATTCCGGGGAACGCCGTTATCGTTCAGTCTGCCAAACCAGCGGGGCAGCATCCGGTCCTCCGCCATGGAGTACAACAGGCGGCTGGCCGCCACACAGTTGCCAAGAATACCGGTAAAGATAGCGCCCAGTACCGTTACGCCGATCAGCAGCAACCCGGATTCACCCAGAAGAGATTGGACCGCAAAAAAGGTCGGCAAACTTTTCATTCCAAACATAGATTTCAGATTGATAACATAGGCATACCAGGTCGTGTGAGCACGCTCCGGCAGCACAGAAGCCGCCAAAATAGTAGTCATGATATAGGCCAGCGCTGCAGTAATAACCGCCGCCACCAGCACAGACAGCGTCTTTTTCACCGGGAAACGGAATTCCGCCGCAGAATGGGACACCGATTCAAACCCCACAAAGGCCCAGGGTGCCAGCGCAATTATTTCCAATGTGCCCGCCAGCGGCGAATTTTTAGGTGAAAAGGCAGGTTCAAAATGCCCCAGATTGCCGCCATAGCGTGACATGGTGGCTCCAAAACCGATACAGACGCCCGCAAAGAGGATCACGGCCATGATGATCTGCACCCGTTCCGTCAATTTACCGCCGCCCAGGCAGACCAGCCCCATCAGGGCCAGGGCCGCCATCGACAACAGAACCTCTCCGAAATACACGTCGTAACCTGCAACGGTGTAGTGAAAACCAAACTGCAGGGCTCCCTGCAGCAATCGTCGGCCCAGCAACGCCAGCGCCGTCGCATTGGCCCAGATGATGGAAACATAGGTCAGCATCAGGAACCAGGCGCTGAGAAAACCGTGGTCATAGCCCAGTTCTTTTTTTGTATAGGTAAAAGCGCCCCCGGCGTCCGGATAACGCTGCATCATATAATAGTAATTCACGCCAATCAGGATCATGATCGCAGCGCCAATGAGCATAGCCAGTACTGTACCCAGCGGTCCCGCCTCGGGCAGGAACAAATTGCCTGGCATGACGAAAGCGCCCCACCCCACCGCACAGCCGAAGGCCAACGCCCAGGCGCCCAGCGGGGACAAATACCGATTCAGTCCGACCTGGTTCTTTTGTTGATTAGCTTCCCTGTCTGTCATTTTGCAGATTCCTCTTTTCACCCGCGCTGCATTGCGGAATACAGGCGCGGCATTTAAAAATGTAGCGGTTTTTTTAATTGTATTTAATCAGTGTCTCCTTAAACGCGTTACGCGTATTGTCCGTATTATTGTATCAGGCTCTCTAACGTGGAGAATAACGCGTCAGCTTCCACCGGTTTGCTGAGGTGGGCGTTGAGCCCCGCCTGCAGGCTTCGCTGAACATCTTCGTCAAAAGCATTGGCCGTCAGGGCGATAATGGGGATCGTTTTCGCGTCCTCCCGGTCCATGCCGCGAATGACGTGGGTCGCCTCCAGTCCGTCCATTTCCGGCATCCGCATATCCATGAGGATCGCATCATAATACCCCGGTTCGTGACCTGCAAACTTATCCACGGCAATCTTTCCGTTTTCCGCCACGTCCGCTTCAATCTCCCGCATCTGAAGAACCATGACCATGATTTCCGCATTGACGGCCACGTCTTCCGCCAGCAGGACACGGCGACCGCGGAGGTCCGCCTTTTGATTCTGCATGACCGCGCGTTTCTTCTGGAGCGCGTTCCGGAATTCATCCAGCACCGTAGCCGCAAACAGCGGCTTGGGCACAAACGTGTCCACACCGGCGTGAGCCGCTTCATCGGCAATATCGTACCAGTTGTAGGAAGTCAGGATAATGATGGTAGCATCCTCGCCAATGATGGAACGAATTTGCCGGGTGGTTTCCACCCCGTCCATTTCCGGCATCTTCCAATCTACCAGAATCAGGTTATAGGGTTCCCGGCGAGCGCGGCGCACCCGCACCATCTCCACCCCTTCCCTGCCGGACAGCGCTGTTTCGCAGTTAATACCAACCTGCCCCATTACTACTTTTGCGTGTTCGCAGGCAACGGGATCGTCGTCGATAACAAGCACGCGCATATCCTGTGGCTGCAGGTGTTCCGTTTCTTTCTCCTCTGCTTTACGGCTCGAATCAGCCAGTGTAACGGTTACGGTGAACGTGGTACCCCTGCCCTTTTCACTTTCCACTTCAATATTACCGTTCATCAGCTTCACCAGGCTTTTGGTAATAGACATGCCCAATCCTGTACTGCCGTACTTGTTTGTAGACGAGGAATCCTCCTGGCTGAACGCGTCAAAAATTTTCGGCAGGTATTCTTTGCTCATGCCGATGCCTGTATCGCTGATGATAAAACGCAATGTGGAGTTTCCTTCAAACCGCGCCACATTCTGTACAAGGAAGCGCACCTTTCCGCCCGCAGGCGTGAACTTCACCGCATTACCCAGAATATTGATCAGCACCTGCCGCAATTTCATATCGTCGCCGATGTAATAATCATTGACATTTCCTATGATGCGGCATTCGTAATTCAGCCCCTTGTCCCGGCACTGGCCGCTGATCATGGTGTTGACCTGTTCCAGGGTCTGGGTGAAGTAAAACTCCTCCTGCCGGATCATCATGCGCCCCGACTCGATGCGGGACATATCCAGGATATCGTTGATAATACTCAGCAGATGATGGGCGGACGCGCTGATCTTTTCCAGCGACTCCCTGGTCTTCGGGGAAAGATCCGGATTGTTCAGGGCAATATTGTCCAGGCCGATGATGGCGTTCATGGGCGTACGGATCTCGTGGCTCATGCTGGAAAGGAACGCCGTTTTAGCCCGGTTCGCCTGTTCCGCTGTAGCCAGCGCGTCATTCAGCGTCTGGGCGGTTTCCATATTCTTCCGGGTTTCCGCATCCACATCGGTAAAGCAGAGGCCCACCGCATGTACGATGTGGTCGTCCCGGTCTTCCGGATGGCGTACGCCGGCAATCTTGGTCATCTCATAGGTTTCCTTCCCGTTCCGGCTCACCATATACCGGAACGCAATGACCCTCTCCTCTTTCAGCGCTTCCCGGATCGCATCCGGACAGGTAAAACGCAGGAACTCCTCCCGGTAGGACTCTGTCACATATTTATTGGCATATTCGGTTACGGTGGCAAGGTACGGGAAACGTTCCCCCACCTTAAGGCCGTCTTTGATATCGGCATGGTCCTGGTAACAGACCCCTTCGTCTTTGTCAAGTTCGATATAATAGACGCTCCAGTAGTCGGAGGACAGCGCCGTAATCAGCTTATCCTGCCGTTCCCGCAGCAATTGCTGAGCCTGGAGCTGTTGCTGCAGCGCCTGCCAGTCCCGCACGTCTTCATCTACGTCCCTGAAACCCAGCACGACCCCGATTCTGCCGTCAGGCATATTCGCCCGGGCCACTTCAATCCGGTAATAACGATGGCTGCCGTCCTTCATCAACCGCTGATAGCTGATGCTGAAATGGGGCCGTTCCTTCAGGCGGCTGAGGATCCGGTCCCGGGACAGTTCCGCCCGCAGGCGTTCCTGATCTTCCGGAACAACGGTATGGCGGATATAATACTCCCTGATTTCGGCATAATCCGCCAAACCCGTTCCGTTTAATTCCGGCTTGTCAGGGACAAGGATGCCTTCCTCATTGCGGATATAACGTTCATAATCATCCGATTCCGGATCCTTGAGCAACCAAAGGGCACGGTAGGATTCACTGAGGGCATCGATGAGCGCCTGCTGGATGATCTTATCGGATTCCATCCGTTCGTGCATTTCCGTAATATCGGAAATGAAAACGTAGTAAATTCCGCCGTAGGCTTCCGTATCCGTATAATGACCGTAGTCATCCACCCAGCGCACGGCGCCGTCCCTGCGGATGATGCGGTATTCCACATAATCCATAAATTCTTCGTTTTCCTGGACCTGACGCTGGATGGTTTCGGATACAGTATCATAATCATCCGGGTGCAGCATGCCTTTGAATGTATAACCTGTAAGTTCTTTGAACTCTTCCAGGTTTTTACAGCCGAAAATATTCAGGACAGCGCGATTAGCATACAACAGCTCTTCCGGCATCTCCTTTTTGTAAATAAAAAAGCCGCCAGGCATATGCCTTCCTATTTCTTCGACGATATGGATCGTTTCTTCATTCAGCTGGAAGCGTTTTCCGAACATTCCCATACGTTTCCCTCCTTGCACAGGGCAGGATGTCTCCGCAAGTCCTTTGCCCTGTTTGCATCGCTAACACCGTGTCAGGTTAAAAACAAATCTGTATCATTTTCATATAATTACAATAATTCAATTTATTATACCATATCAGTGGCATGAAATTCCACATAATTATACGTATTACATAGGAAAAATAAAAAATCCGGGCGATGATGCCCGGATTCTGGTTCAATTTTTATGTTTATTTAATCCTATGTTATGAAGAACAACGGTTCATTCGCAGGTACCCCGCTGAGGCTTTTGCGATTATAATTTCGGTCTGCCTTTGCTGTCTTTATAAATCGTCCGGCACTGAGGACAGGACCAGAAGAAACCGTATCGTCCTTTCTTCTTTTCCAGAACCGCGTTGTCTTGCGGACAATGCTCGATCACCGGGTTCCCTTCTCTATCCACAGCATAGAATACAGTCTTTTTCGTAAGCGGTGACACACAGGTTTTATCGTCACAAACGTAAAAATACTGTTTTGTCTTTGGAGAGTAATGGCGATTCAGGGTTTCTTTACCGCAGACAGGGCAGGTAAAGGTCTGCGCCGGCGTTTCCTCCTGCCGTTTCATAACCGGCTGCCCGTTTTTGTCAACATCATAGTAGACAGGCTTGCCCGTGGACGGCGATACACACGCCTGGTTATCGCAGACGAAGAATGCTTTTTTCGTTTTCCGGGAAAAATGCTTCACCAGATTCCCCGTTTTGCAGAGGGGACATTTTTCCATTATGTAACCGGGAAACTGATGTGCTTCCGCGTACGCGATGTTGCGATCAATGGTATCGTAAACATCCTGCCTGAATTTTTCCACGGACCCTTCCCCTGCCGCAATTTCCGCCAGGGCAAATTCCATCTCCGCCGTAGTGTCCGGTTTCGTCAGCGTCACATCCACGTTGTCAATAAGCTGGAAGCCAAGTTCCGTCGGCACCAGTTCCTTTTTCACCTTTTCCATAAACGGCATCTGGGTCTGCCTGTTTCCGCGGATGCCTTGTAATTCGGAAATGATGGTGTCGCGGGTAGCAGGCGTACCGATGCCCTTTACTTCCTTCAGTTTGTCCCGGTTGGGATTCTTCGGGTCCATGAAACGGTAGATGTTGGCCATGGCCGCCAGCAGCGTACCTTCCGTAAAGCGCTTGGGCGGTTTCGTTTCTTTTTCCAGCAGATCCACCGCATCGGGCTTGCCCAGGTTTTCCCCTTTGCTCAGGTTGGGCAGGGACAGGTTTTCGTCTGCCTGCGTTTCCGCTTCTTCGTCCTGTGCATTGTCTTCCCCTGTTGCCTTTTTCCGTTTGCCGGCAGCAGATACGACAGCTTCTTCACCGGACGAAGCGGCTGTGGTGCGACCGGCTGACGTCGTTTTCCCCTGTCCTCCGAACACCGCTTTGAAGCCCGGTTTTAATATGACCTTGCCGCTTCCTTTGAACAGTTCGTCTGCCAGCATGATTTCAAAGGTAATGGTTTCAAACTCACAGGGCGGATAGAACTGCATCACATACCGCTCCGCGATCATAGTGTAGATTTTTTCTTCCGTTGCGCTTAACTGCATCGGGATTTCGCCTGTGGGAATGATGGCGTGATGGGCCGTCACCTTTTTATCGTTCCAGGCCCTGGAAAACAGAGACACGTCTGCCCCGGCCGCGCCTCTCACATTACGGGACGCCAGTCTGTCCAAAATACGGAACGCGTCTTTGTGCTGGGCCCGGGGAATGTAGTTGCAGTCCGAACGGGGATACGACACGTACTTTTTCTCATACAGAGACTGCACCGTGGACAAAGCCTGCTTTGGGGAAATGCCGAAGCGCGCGTTGGCCTCCACCTGCAGCGTGTCCAGCGAATACGGCAGAGGCGGCGCCTCCGTTCCTTTTTTCCGCGTGACCTTCTGCACCATGCCATCGGCAGGCAGTACTTTTTCCCGTACTGCATCCGCAACCTGTTTGTCCAGCAGTCGTCCTTCCTCGTCAAGGGCTGTTTTCTTTTCATCCGGCTGCCACAAAGCGGTGAACCGTATCCCCTCTTTTGTAAAAGCAGCTTTCAGTTCGTAATATTTGCGTACCTTAAAACTTTGTATTTCTTTTTCCCGGTTGACCACCAGCGCCAGCGTCGGCACCTTAACACGCCCGATGTTCCAGACGGCGCCCGGGGAAAACCTGGACGCATTAGTCGTATAGCAGCGGGTCAGGTTGATGCCCACCAGCCAGTCCGCCTGCTGCCGCGCCAGTCCTGCCGCATACAGGTTTTCATATTTTGCGTTGTCTTCCACGGTATCAAAGGCCCGCTTCATGCTCACGTCGTCCTTGGCGTTGATAAGAAGGCGCTGCACCTTTCCTTCGTAATTGCAATAATGCAGAATCTCCTCAATCAGCAGCTGCCCTTCCCGGTCCGGGTCGCCCGCATGGATGACCACGTCCGCCGTTTTCAGCAGGCCTGACACTACCTTGAACTGAGCGGCTGACTTGGTAATCACATCGTGTTTCCAGACTTCCGGAAAAATCCGGTAATTCTTCCAATTGGCGTACCGTTTTTCATATTCCTCCGGCGTCGCCAGTTCCAAAAGGTGTCCTACCGCCCAGGAAACAATAGTGTCGTCCTTCCGGTAATACCCTGTACATTTTTTATAACCTCCGGACGGCCACAGGTAATCTGCTATGGCGTTAGCTATGTCCGGTTTTTCTGCAATATAAAGTGTCTGCATAAAATCCTGTTACCCTTTCTGATTATTTATTGAAACACTAATAATTTATGTTGTTTCAGGCAATATCACTTTTACCACGGTCCCTCCCCCTTCGCGGAGCATCACCGTTAATTTACCGCCGCACATGATTTCCAGGCGCTGCTGTATGTTCGCCAGGGCGATGTGCGGCTCGCTTTCGTCCATATTAGCCTGCGCAAAACCGGGGCCGTTGTCTTCCACGGTAATTTCATGGCCGGCATCCGTTTCCCGGGTACGGATACAAATACGAAGAGGAGCGGAATCCGGGTCCATACCGTGCTTGACGGCATTTTCCACTATCGGCTGCAAGGTCAGAGGCGGCACACGAAACCGGGTATGAGGCGTATCGTATTCAACGAAGAGGCCGTCTTCAAACTGTACCTGCTCAACGGCCAGGTAGGCGCGGGTGTGCTCCAGTTCATTCGCAAAGGGGATGGTATTCTCACTGGCAATCGCAGAAAAGTTCTTACGCAGGTAAGACGTGAAATCCAACGTGACCTGCTGGGCCTTTTTGGAATCCTGTGCGCAAAGGTAATAGATGCTCATCATGGTATTGAATATAAAGTGAGGCCGCATTTGCAACACCATGATGCTGGCGCGCTGATGGGCAATTTCCCGCTGCTGTCGCATATACTGCTCAATCTGGTCGCACAGGATAATACCAAACATCGAAAGCATGGAGAAACCCAGGCCGAAGACAACGAGCAGGGGCACAAAGATAACCGCATGGATAAGCGCAGCAACCGTCATCGGCAGCAGGTGAATCAGGAATGCGACATAGTATTTATCAGGCAGTCTTTTCCGCCTGCGAATCACGCCTGCCAGGTTGAGAAGCATAATCGCAGCAATGGGAGCCACCAGCAACGGATGCCAGGAACCGCGGATAAAGTCGTTATCCGGTGTAACGTAATACAGGAAGGTCGTACACTGGGCAATTCCCAACAGGATGAAGTATATACCCCACAAACCGATTACTAGGCGGAAGAGCGTGCTCTTTCGAAGGTCTTCCCCGCAAAAGTGCAGCAGATACCCCGTAAACATGGGCATTGGCAGCGAGACGAGAAGGTATTGAAAATAGACGTCGATTTGTTCTGCCAGCGCCATGTCCCGGAACTCATATACGATCAAATCGACGAGGAAAGCTCCCATAAGCAGCAAAAGAACGGTAAAAAGAGCTGTGAAAAAGCGTCGGTTCCAACGGTTCATACCGGGCATGAAGACGGAAACGCCAAGTCCCAGCACTGTCAATGTCAGCATAGCTGTGCATAATGAGTAACAGAATAGAGTGAACCAGTCCATCAATCACCTGCACCTCCTGACGAAAACGGATAGCGCAGGTTTTTGAGCTGGGCACGAACGCCGTCCGGCGTAATCGGCTTCAGCAAAAAACCGCTGGCCCCGGTGCTCCATGCGTCATAGGAATACTCTACGTAGGCAGTCAGGTACACCACGTTTGTCCGGGGATTCAGGGCAAGCAGCCTGCGGCAGAGATCAAATCCGCTATTTTTCCCCATTTCAATATCAAGAAAAGCCAGTGCGACCCGGTTCGTTTTTGCATATTCAATCGCTTCTGACGGCCGGGTAAAGCCGGTGACCTTTGCATTCGGCATAACCTCTTCCAGAACAGGCAGCGCGCCGGAAAGGAATATCTTTCCGTCGTCGACCATGATGACATTGGGAATGTTGTCACTTTCCGCCGCTATGCTCAGCAGGGTACTGAAATCTGTGTTGAAACAGCTGGAAAGTCTGGAAATCATTGCAGCGTCCGGCAGACGGCTTCCATTTTCCCAGCGGGCGACCGTGGAACGGGTTACGTACAAACGTTCTGCCAGTTCCCGTTGGGACAGCCCCTTTTCTGCTCTTAGTTTTTTCAGGGTTTCTGAAAAGATAACTCTCATGGTATAAGCTCCATTCTGTATTGCTATTTTAAGGAGACGCTGATTAAATGAGTTTGTGCGATGACCGAGGGCTTTTTGCGACTGACAAGGAAATGACCCGAAGGCGCAGCCGTAGCTGCGTTGAGGGTCATTGACGCAGTCAGTCACAAAAAGCACCGGTCAGCGTGCAGACGAATTAATCAGCGTTTCCTTAAGTGTAACCATGAACATCGACAAAATCAAGCGGCATTTTTTAAAACAGTGTGACTTTTTGGAACCCCCCTTGACGGTGATAGCGGATAGTAAGAAAATATAAAGCGAAAATGCAATATGATGAACATCGCATCACAACAATCATCCGGAGGTAAAAGAGTGCAGACAGAAAACAGCAATGCCGGGACTGAACGAAACGCCCTGTCAAATAAGAACATAACGACCAGAGAGTATGCCGACCTGCTGCAGGAGAACGAACGGCTTCGAAAAGCCTGTAAAAAAGAACGGAGCAACGGCATTATTTATGCCCATATTGCCCATGCCCTTACCCGGGACTACACCGACTTATTCTACGTCAATATGGACACGGATGAATATATCGAATACGTCACTGACGATGCGCGCGGTGTACTGGTCGAACGCAGGCGGGCTGCAGATTTTTTTGAAAGCTGCGGACGGGAGGCCAGGTTGTATGTGCATCCGGAGGATCAGGAAGCGTTTGTGCACGCCATGAACCGGGATTTCCTCACTGAAGCGCTGGACCGGTCCGGGGTATTTGATATGACCTATCGCAGGATCAAGGACGGAAGGACGTTCTATGTGCAAATGAAGGTTTCCCGGATGAAAGACGATCCCCGCTTTATCGTTATAGCTGTTTCGGATATCGACGAGCTCGTGAAAAAGCGTCGCACAGAAGAACGGATAAGGGAGGAGCGCATGATTTACGCCCGTCTCCATGCCATCACGGGCAACTATATTGTAATCTATGTTGTAGACCCGGATACCGATACCTACCGTGTATTCAGTTCAGTCACTGCGTATAAGGAAAACTCTTCGTTAGTAAGGAAAGGAAAGGACTTTTTTGAGAAAGTCCGGGAAGTAGCCTGGCAATATTCCTACCCTGCAGACCTGAGTCGTTTTCTCGCAGTTTTCACCAAAGAAAACATTATGGCCGAGATTGAACGCAGCGGCATCTTTACGCTGAGTTACCGCTACATGATGAAGGGAAAACCGATTCATGTCCAGATGAAGGCTGCGATGGTGGAAGAAAAAGAAGGTCCCCGCCTGATCGTCGGTCTCAATGATATTGATGTACAGGTCCGGCAGGAGAAGCTGATTGAAGAGCGCCTTGCAGAGGCGCAGGTTCAGGCCACTGTCGACGCTTTGACCGGTGTCAAGAACAAACATGCCTATCTGGAAGCAGAGTCACAGATGGACAGCCTGATTGCGGAGCACTGCGCACCGCTGTTTGCGATCGTGATGCTGGACATAAACGATTTGAAGAAGGTCAACGATACAGCCGGCCATCAGGCAGGAGACCAGTATCTTCGTGATGCCAGCAAAATTATCTGTGACATTTTTAAACACAGTCCCGTGTTTCGCATTGGCGGCGACGAGTTTGCCGTAATCGCCCAGGGAACTGATTATGCCTGTCTCGAAGAAAGGCTTGGGAAAATGCAGGACCACAATGCACAGGCATTAGTATCCGGCGGTATCGTCATTGCCTGCGGAATGGCAAAATTCGAAAATGACACCTGCATAGCCACGGTATTTGAACGCGCCGATCATACCATGTACGAGAATAAGAGCAGACTGAAAGCGGAACGAAACGGTCAGTAACCGTCCGCTGTGCCAGAAACGCATATCCCTGAAACCGAAAAAGATGCAAATTAAAATCCCCTCAAATCCTCCATCGGACTTGAGGGGGTTATTTTTATGGCAGGGGCAGAAAGAATCGAACTCTCAACACACGGTTTTGGAGACCGTTGCTCTACCAATTGAGCTATACCCCTGTGGAGCGGAAAACGAGACTCGAACTCGCGACCCCAACCTTGGCAAGGTTGTGCTCTACCAACTGAGCTATTTCCGCATGGCGACCCGGACGAGACTCGAACTCGTGACCTCCGCCGTGACAGGGCGGCATTCTAACCAACTGAACCACCGGGCCGTTTGTCAGTTCACCTGACGTTTTAGAATTATATCACAGGAAAACAAAATACGCAAGTTATTTTTTAACCGGGTTGTTTTTCCCGGTACTGCCCCGTTTAGTCAGTTCCACACCGTCATGGCACAGGGGGCAGTCTTCCGCTTTAAAAGTAGGTACGTCCAGATGCAGCAATGCTTCTGTCCGCACACCGAAATCTACCTTGCCTCCACTGCGGTCTACCAACAGACCCACGCCGATTACATTACCACCGTGTTCCCTCACCACGTCCATCACTTCTTTTACGCTGCCGCCGGTGGTCACTATGTCTTCTACTACCAGCACCCGGCAGCCTTCCGGAATCTGAAAGCCGCGTTTCAGGGTCATCTTACCGTTTTCCCGTTCCGTAAAGATGGCGCGGGTTCCCAGTGCCTTGCCGGTTTCATGGGCCAGCAGGATGCCGCCGGTAGTAGGACCTACCACCAGTTCGATGTTGTCGTTGGCGTAGCGTGCGGCAATCTCCTTGCACAGTTTTTCCGTATAAGCGGGATGCTGCAGCACGTTGAATTTTTCCACATACATAGGGCTGTGCAGGCCGCTGGTCAGCAGGAAATGCCCGTGCAGGACAGCCTGGGTTTCTTCCAGCAGGTGCAGTACTTCTTTTTCGCTTAACATAAAAGTGCCTCCTTTATTTCTTCTACAATAGCTGCGGCCGCCTGTTTTCGATCCGCCGCTTTCATGATGGGACGCCCCACCACGATATGGGAGGAACCGTTGGCAAAGGCTTGAGCCGGTGTGGTCACGCGGCTCTGGTCGTCCAGGGCGCTGCCCGCCGGACGCACGCCGGGGGTTACGATGAGGAAGTCCGGCCCACAGGCTTTACGGATCTCCTCCGCTTCTTTAGGCGACGCCACTACCCCGTCCAGTCCGGCTGCTTTGGCCAGCTTTGCCAAAGCCAATACCTGCTCCGCAATGGTATTTTTATAATTCAAATCGGCAAACTGCTCCTCGTCCATGCTGGTGAGGATGGTGACCGCCAGCAGCTTCGGGCGTTCTATGTCAAGTTCTGCCGCTTTTTCTCTGATGGCAGCCGCTGCCGCTTCCATCATCTTTTTTCCGCCTACGGCATGGACGTTGATCATGTCCACGCCCAATTTCGTTTCCACTTTCAGGGCGCTGGCTACCGTATTGGGAATGTCCTGGAGTTTTAAGTCAAGGAAGACTTTCTTGCCACGCTCTTTCAGGAAACGGATCATCTCGTTCCCTGCCGCGTAATATAGTTCCATACCGACTTTATAATAGATTACCGCGTCCCCGATTTCCTCCACGGCCTGCTTCGCAGCTTCTGCCGTGGGAAAGTCCAGGGCTGCGATGAGTCTCGGATCGCTCTGCATGTTGTCACCTCTTTTGTACTCAAAAACCTTACACAGCCATCAGTGTTTTCCTAAAAGCCGGAATATCAGCATCGTCCCGGAAGCGCCAGCCCGATCATATCCTGTATCTTTTTGATATTGTGCTTGTCCATGTATTCCAGAATGTCAAGACTGATGGTCTCCGCAATGGCCGGGTTCACAAAGTTAGCCGTGCCCACGGCAATGGCGTTGGCTCCCGCCAGGAAGAATTCAATGGCGTCTTCCGCGCACATGATGCCGCCCATGCCGATAATAGGAACCTTCACCGCCTGGGCTACTTCATAACACATGCGCACCGCCACAGGACGGATGCAGGGGCCGCTGAGACCGCCAGTCACATTGCCCAACACAGGACGCTGACGGTGGATGTCGATCTTCATGCCAAGCAGCGTATTAATCAGGGAAAGGGCGTCCGTCCCTGCGTCTTCCGCCGCTTTTGCCATTTCCGTAATACTGGTCACGTTGGGGGAAAGTTTGGTGATGACCACCTTGGATGTATTCTTTTTCACTTCTTTGACTACCTGGGCCATGCTTTTGGCGTTGGTGCCGAAAACCAGGCCGCCGTCTTTGATGTTGGGACAGCTTACGTTGATTTCCACCGCGTCTACGCCTTTCACGTCCAGCTTCGCTGCCAGTTCCCCGTATTCCTCCGGACTGGAGGCGTCGATGTTGACGATGACAGGCACGTTATATTTTTTCAGTTTCGGCAGCGTCTCTTTTAAAAAGTAATCGCTACCCGGGTTCTCCAGACCGATACAGTTCAGTATGCCGGAAGGGGTTTCCACCACCCGCTGGCCTTTATTGCCTGCCCGGGGCGCAAGGGTGGTGCCTTTCACCGTAATGGCTCCCACCTTTTCCAAGTCCAGAAAATCCGTAAATTCCAGACCGAAACCAAACGTTCCGGAAGCGGTGGTCACCGGCGTTTTCATTTTCAGCCCGGCAACGTCCACGGCCAGACGGTTATGATACAGATACCTTACCATTCCGTCACCTCCTCCGCCCAGAACACAGGGCCGTCCTGACAGACCTTGACGCGTTTGCCGATGCCCTGACAGCTGCAGGACAGGCAGGCGCCCAGTCCGCAGGCCATGTACCGTTCCAGTGATACCTGGCATTTAATGCCTTTTTCCAACACAGCAGCAGAGACCGCTTTCATCATGGGCGCAGGGCCACAGACATACACACAGTCGTAATGAATACGCCGCAGCAGCAACGGCAGTTCCGCCATAACGGTACCCTCCGTACCTAACGACCCGTCGTCAGTGGTCAGGCCCATCCGTTCCACCAGATTCTGATACATATCTTTCCAGAACAGGTCGTCCGCCGTTCTTCCACCCATGAGCACATCCGGCCTGATGCCGGCTTCTGCCATACTTTCCGCCAGAAACAGCAGAGGCGCCAGTCCGGTACCGCCGCCTACCAGCAGCGGATGTTTTGCGCTGCGGTCAAAGCCGTGGCCCAGGGGACCCACTACGCTGAGCCTGTCTCCGTTGCAGACGTCACCCAGAATGTTCGTCGCTTCACCCACAAACCGGTAGACCAGACGCACCACGCCCCGCTTTCTGTCCACCCCGGCAACGCCCAGGGGACGGCGCAGCAACGGCGCAGTACGCCGGGAAACCTGCACGTTGACAAACTGGCCCGGTACCGCTTCCGCCGCAATTTTCGGTGCAATCATGTCAAGTTCTCTTGTGACAGCGTTTAACACCCATTGTCCAATCACTTTTGCTTCTTCGATATATTTAGTCATTCAAATCCTCCGGTATATTTCCGGTTTCAGATAAACAAACCCTCAAAGCTATTTTGCAAAACCTTTGTCAGTTTAGGGAATTACTTTTCGCACACTGCGCCGTCTTTCATGACGAACTTGCCGGCTACCACCGTCGCAACGGCTTTGCCCTTGCACTGTTTGCCTTCAAACGGTGTAACCTTGCCAACTGTGTAGAACTTTTTGGAGTCTACCGTCCATTCTTTATCCAGATCCAGAATGGTAATGTCCGCCGGGGCGCCTGCTTTTAAGGTGCCGGCTTTCAGGTTAAAGATTCGGGCCGGACTGCAGCTCATCTTGTCAACGACCTGTTCCAGCGTCAACACGTTCTTGTGATACAGTTCTGTCAACACAACGCCGACTGCTGTTTCCAGTCCGCAGAAACCGTTAGGAGCCTTGCGGAATTCCACGTCCTTTTCTTCCGGGGCGTGGGGGGCGTGATCTGTGACGATTATATCAATGGTCCCATCCAACAGGGCGGCCCGCATGGCGTCCACGTGATCCTGGCTCCGCAAGGGAGGAGAAACACGGGTAGCCGTGCTGTAACCCAGGCAGGCTTCATCCGTCAGGGTCAGGTGATGCACGGTGACCTCTGCCGTTACCGGATAGCCTTTGGCCTTGGCCTGGCGAATGATATCCGCCGCGCCTTTGCTGGCCACGTGGGCAATGTGGATATGGGCTCCGGTGTAACCGGCTACCAACACGTCCCTTGCTACCGCGATGTCTTCCGCTACGGAAGGTACGCCGGGCACACCAATCTTTGCAGAAACCGCGCCTTCGTGCATGTAACCGTCCGCGTTCAGTTCACTTTCAATGCTGTGGGAAATCAGGGGTGCGTCAAAGCTTGTCATATATTTGGCCGCGTTCATCAGCAGGCGGCTGCTGTATACGTAATGACCGTCGTCGGAAAAAGCTACCGCGCCTTTTTCCAGCATATCGCCCATCTCCGCCAGTTCCTTCCCCTCTTCGTCCTTGCTGATGGAACCGATGACTTCCACGTTCACATAGCCTTCCTTTGCAGCCCGTTCTTTGATACCGCTGACCACGATGGAAGTGGAAATGGCAGGTTTCGTATTGGGCATGCAGGCGATGGTGGTGATGCCGCCGGCCGCTGCCGCCATGGTACCGGTGCGGATGCTTTCCTTGGCTTCCAGACCCGGCTCCCGCAGGTGGGTATGCATGTCGATGAAGCCGGGAGCTACTACTTTGCCCGTAGCGTCATACGTCTCATCGGCTTTGTCCGTTATGTTCTTTGCAACTTTTGCGATTTTCCCGTCTGCTACCAGCACGTCGCAGATTTCATCCAGTTTCTGAGAAGGGTCTACCACCCGTCCGTTTTTAATTAGCAGCTTCAATTTGTTTACCTCCAGTCAGTGTCAGGAATAACAGCGCCATACGAACGGCCACGCCGTTCTGCACTTCGTCGCGGATCGCCGCCTGGTCGCAGTAACCTACGTCCCAGGAAATTTCCAGACCCCGGTTCATGGGACCGGGATGCAGTACCACGCAGTCCGGTTTCGCCAGCTTCAGTCGCGCTTCATTCAGACCAAAGATGCGGGCGTATTCCCGGGGTGACGGGAACAGACCGCTCTTCTGGCGTTCCAGCTGGATCCGCAGCACGTCGATGACATCCGCGCCTTCGATGGCTTCTTCGATACGTTTGTGATAGGTCACGCCCAGACTTTCAACCGCGTAGGGCATCAGGGGACGGGGTCCCGCCACGTGCACATCCGCGCCCATCTTGTTCCAGGCCGCAATATTGGTGCGGGCCACCCGGCTGTACAAAATGTCGCCCAGGATGACCATTTTCTTTCCTTTTAAATCTTTCAGTCCCTTTTCCCGCAGGGTAAACATGTCCAGCAGTCCCTGGGACGGATGGGCATGGGCGCCGTCGCCGGCGTTGATGATGACCGGCTTTGCCACGTCCGCAGCATAAACGGCAGCCCCTTCAATGGGATGGCGCATGACAATGGCGTCGCAGCACATGGACTGCACGGTGAGGATGGTGTCCCGCAGGCACTCGCCCTTTACCACGCTGGATGTGGAAGTCGTAATGTTGACCACGTCCGCCCCCAGGTATTTGCCCGCCAGTTCAAAGGACGTACGGGTCCGGGTACTGGGCTCGTAGAACAGGTTGATGATAGATTTGCCCCGAAGGGACGGTACTTTTTTGATGTCGCGTTTCATAATCTTTTTCATTTCCGCAGCTGTCTGCAGAACCAGATTGATTTCCTCGACGCTGAAGCTCTCCAGGTCAAGGATGTCCCTGCCCGCCAGGGACACAGTCGCTTTTGCCATTGCAGTTCCTCCTGTCTGATGTTGGAAAATCCGCCTGCCTTTTGTTTTGTCAGCCGGTTCTGTCAACGCCGGACCTGAACATAGGCGGTTTTCCCAAAAAATAAAAGCCTTCTCGTCCCACAGGATGTAAGAAGGCTTAATTTCTTCCATAATAATACTTTGCTAAGTCACCTTACAGCCTCACAGGACCGATTTAAAGGTAATGCATATTTAGTTTTGTTAATTATAACACGAAGCGTCCGGAGCTTCAACTAAAAATTCTGTATACATAAAAGCTCTTTACGAAATTTCCTTTATCAATTCCATATGCTGATCTGACAACAGCGAAGGAGTGACGACTTCCGTCATAAATTCCCACTGCTTACTGCTCCGGGAGGGCCGTGTGTTCCGCCAGTATTCCGCTGCCATCTGCAGAAACAGCCGTACCCGCTCTTTACGCCTGCTATTATCAGGCACAGCAGAAAGCCACTCCCGCTGCCAGGAAACAAAGATTTCCCATTCGTCTTTCATCCGAAGCCGGGCACAGGCCGCTGCCATATCCCTTACGTTACGAAGAACAAAACGGATTAACTCCAGCGCCTCTTCCTTTTCACCCAGCACATTCATCTTTTGTTCCACCTGATCCAGAATTCCAGACTCCCGGATTTCCGTTTCCGCTTCCACGACGTTTTCAGACTTCAGAGCGTGACGGTAACGTCGCATGCCCCACTGCAACAGGGCAAGAGAAAACAACTGACAGGGATAATACAGCCGGAACGCAATTTCAAAATTATCCCATTTGCTCTGCATCTGCATATGGATAGAGATATCCGCCATCACCTTTTTGATCAGCGCAACATCCCGCACGGAACCCAGACACAGGCACAGGTCTGTTAACAGCAGTCCGGTTTCTTCTTTCCAGTCCCGCTGTGCAATCTGCGCTGCCGTATTGCTCCATTCCATGACGAACTGCTGCCGTACGACCGGTTCTTCAGAACTGCGGCGCAACACGTTACGGCTGAGAGAGCACACTGTCACAAGGGCATTAGTCTGACGTCTATCCGCCGCCACAAACAGCAAACCGGACAAAAGGCCAAGGAGCCCCGGCGTAACTGAAATTCGGTTATCTTTCCAGTAACGGTCCAGTGCGTTCACAAGCTCGCGGAAATCCTCTTCGTTACGAGAGCGCAAGGCTGTATTGGTCACATTCTTAAACTGCAGATATCCCTGCTCAATCAGTTCCTGATCTTCCTGTTTCAGCAGGCGCAGACCGCTGAGTACTGCTTCTCCGCATAAACGGCCCAGCAACGGAATGTCCCTCTTATAGGCCATGCATCCCAAAAAACCGGCCTGTTTAAATAACTCTTCCCGTACGGACGGATGGGACTGCAGCGTTCTCCGGAAGATGCCCATGTATTTCTCGACATTTTCTTCTTCCCTGCTCCGCAGGTAATACAGGCCTCCATCCTTCAGCTTCGCTGCCAGTTCCTGAGAATACTTCTCGTTTTCCACCATCATGTTGAGCAGC
The DNA here is from genome assembly GCF_902793885.1 of uncultured Succiniclasticum sp. Classification (NCBI taxonomy): domain Bacteria; kingdom Bacillati; phylum Bacillota; class Negativicutes; order Acidaminococcales; family Acidaminococcaceae; genus Succiniclasticum; species uncultured Succiniclasticum sp. The sequence goes on along the minus strand of NZ_CADBFF010000018.1, from coordinate 30,256 downwards.
TTAAAGTTCGGTGCCTGCAACAGCAGTTGCCGGCGCCGTTCTGCCTTTTCTTCGTCCAGTTCCTGATCCAGCCGTTTATCAAAATCTGTATATATTTTTTTAAAAATGCGTTCTTCCTGATTTGCCATAAACTTCCCTATTGCGTACTGTTTCCCAGTACAGTTGCTTCACAACACACTTCCGCTCATGGCCGAAAGCCATGCTCAGCCAAAACCTCGTAAGCCTCTTCCGCTTCCGAAACAGGCACAGAGATTTCTATGGCGGCAGCCTTACCATTGCGATGCGAACCCACTGCCTTCAGCTGACACAGAAACCCGTTGTCAGCCAGCAGCTTTTTCAGACTTTCAGCCCGTTCCTGTGTCGGGGCAATATAAATCACTTTCCACACAGAACCGTACCTCAGGATTCTTTATAAGCTTTGATCTTCTCAATCAGCTTGGGAATGACAACGTGCACATCCCCTACCAGGCCGTAATGAGCCACTTCAAAAATCGGCGCGTTCTCATCTTTGTTGATAGCCACGATCACTTCGGATTCTTTCATACCGCAAATATGCTGCAGCGCGCCGGAAACGGCACAGGCAAAGTACAGTTTCGGTGCGACGGTTTTGCCGGACTGCCCTACCTGGGAGGCATGGTCTACCCACTTTTCATCTACAGCCGCGCGAGACCCTGCAATCGCCGATTTTTCAAACAGGGCAGCCAGGTCTTCCAACACCTTGAAGCTTTCCTCGTCGCCGAAGCCACGACCACCGGTGCAGATGACTTCCGCATCTTCAATCTTCAGCTTTCCGCCAGTGGACAGAGGTTCCTTCTTCAGAATCTCCACTTTGCTTTCCACTTTATTTTTGACAGTGTAATTGATTACTTCGCCCTGACGGCCGGCGTCCGGTTCCATAGGTGTAAAAATCTTGGGACGTACGGAGCCCATCTGAGGACGGATGTCGGAGCATACGATGGTGCCCATCAGGTTGCCGCCCAGCGCAGGCCGTGTCCATTTCAGAAGGCCGTTCTCGCCCATTTCCACTTCTGTGCAGTCCGCGCACAGACCGGTTTTCAGGCGGGCTGCCACACGGGGCGCCAAATCCCGTCCGTCAATGGTAGCGCCAAACATGATACCGTTAGGCTTGTACTCCTGCGCCAGTTCACAGATGGCATTGGTGTACAGTTCCACATTATAATCCGCATATTCGTCGCCCAGCACGGTGTACACCACATCCGCGCCCTGAGCAATCAGTTTTTCCGCATGCCCATTGTTCTCCCTGGCGATCAGGATGACAGCGGTATTCTGCCCGACCGTGTCGGCCAGGCGGCGGGCCTGCCCCAGCAGTTCATAGGTCACGCCAAGGGTCTCGCCATTTTCCAGCTGGGCTACTACCCAGATTGCATTTTCAGTCTTTGCCATTATTGAAATCCTCCCTCGGAAGAGTTATTGCGTCCATAGGACAATCATATATACACGCGCCGCATTCCACACAGCTCTGTTCTCTGACAGAAGCTTTACCGTCTTTCACCTGTATGGCGCCCGTAGGACAGATTGCCGCGCAGTTCTCGCAGCCTGTGCAGCGTGTAATTTCAACGTTAACTGCCACGATACACGGCTCAGCGTTTTACCACGCCGGCTTCGATCAGCTTTTCCACCAGCTTGTCCACGGCTACATCCACATCCTCTTCTTTGATGATCTGGGTGTCTACCTTATGCACTTCCGGCGTAAACACTTTGATAACACGTGTCGGGGAAGCTTTCAGACCTACGTTGGTAACATCCAGTCCCAGGTCGGCCGCGGTCTTGACAGGAATCTCCGTCTTGCGGGCTTTCATTTTGCCGCGGATGCTGGCAAAGCGCAGCTCTTTTTCCGCACGGGTCATGGTCACCAGGAGCGGTGCCGGAACAGCCAGGGTCTCCGCCCAGTTTTCCGTTTCCCGTTCTACTACAAACCGACCGTCGGTAAACTCCACTTTCAGAGCGGAAGTAACCTGCGGGATGCCCAGATGCTCCGCCATTTCCGGTCCAACCTGCGCCGTGCAGCCGTCCGCCGCTTCCCGTCCGCAGAGGATAAGGTCGTATTCGCCCAGATTTTTGACCAGGGCAGCCAACGCCATACTGGTAGCCAGCGTATCGGAACCGGCCACCACCCGGTCGGTGAGCAGGTACGCTTCATCCGCGCCCAGTGCGATGGCATCCTTCAGGATATCCTTGGCCTGAGGCGGTCCCATGGTAACAACCGTTACCTTTGCACCGTATTTATCTTTCAAAATCAATGCGGTTTCCAACGCTTCCGCATCATAGGGATTTAAGATGTTCTCCACCCCGTCCCGGACCAGGGTTTTGGTTTCCGGATTCAGACGGATCTGCGTCGTATCCGGCACTTGTTTTACACAGACGATAATGTTCATGTGTGCCTCCTGCTTGTGTAGTCTTTTATGCATACAAAGGAAAAAACTCTCTTCGCCTCAGGCAAAATAAGTCCTCTCTCTTTGCAACCACGTCGCACCTGCAACGTTATAGTACATTATATCATATAATGATATGATTTCCAAATAGAAAGACGTATCCGCAATAGAATTTATCAGAGCAGATTCGGTTCAGATAGCAGTCCGGATTCATATTTCCTCAGGGAACAAGGATTAAGGAAACGCCGATTAATTCGACTGCACGCTGACCGGTTCTTTTTGTGACTGACCGCCTCAACTCACAGCACCTTTTCCAGATAGGCAATGCCGTTCTTGTACGCCAGTTTCCGTATCGTTTCGTCACTGAACTTCTTGCTTAATAAATCAAACAACGGCACAAAATCCTGCACGCCGCACAGATTATATGGCGGATGGCTGATGCCGTCAAAGTCGCTGCCGAATCCCAGATAATCGTCGCAGCCCATCACGTCCATCATGTAGGCCAAATGGCGGTACACGCTTTCGATACAGGCGTCGTTCCAATCCTTTTCCAAAAACTGCCCCGCAAAGTTAATGCCTACAAAGCCGCCGGTTTTGGCCAGCGCTTTCAACTGGTCGTCCCGCAGGTTCCGGGGATGGTCGCACAGACTGTAAGCGCAGGAATGGGTAGCGATGATGGGCTTCGTACTATGTTCCAGCACGTCCCAGAAACCGTAAGTGGAAATGTGGGATACGTCCACGGCCATTCCCAGCCGGTTCATCTCTGCCACCACCTGACGCCCGAACTGAGTGAGGCCGCTCTTGCTGCACTCTTCGTTCACACCGTCGGCAATATCGTTACGGTTGCTCCATACCAGCGTCATGCAGCGGACGCCCAGTTCATAATAGACGCGCAACACTTCGATGCTGCCATCTAAGGCGCCTCCCTCTTCAATGGCCAGCAGTGTATTGAACTGCCCGTTAGGCAGTTGAGCCAGGTCTTCCTTCTTTAAAATCCTGTGCGCACGGACGCCCTTCGATTCCAGTTCTTTCAGACCCCGCAGATACGTGTCGATCAGCTTCAGCGTATAGGTTGCGCCCGCCCCTGTCCGGAACACTTCTGTGGGAATGAACATGGCCATAAACTGCAGGCCGCCTCCATTCTTTATGATCCGAGCCGCATCCAGCATCAGATCGTTGGCATACAGGCTCTTATTCTGTTTGTACAGCTCGCTTAAGGTATCGCAATGACAATCCACTAAAAACATACTATATCAGGCTCCTTATAAAACGATAATGAAGAATAGCTTGTACAGACAAACCATGATTAAAGAGACGCATCTCCCCCGGTTGCTGCCTGTTTACCGTATAATATAAATAGAAACAAAACAGGACCGGTAAACGGAAAAGACCGCTGCGCGTCAGCACAGCGGCCCCTTTTACATTTTAATAATTTTCCGCATGAATTTCAAAGTAAGCCTGGGGATGCGCGCAGACCGGGCAGATTTCCGGCGCCTTTTCACCTACTACAATGTGACCGCAGTTCCGGCATTCCCAAATCTTGACAGAGCTCTTCTTAAATACTTCCTGGTTCTCCACGTTTTTCAACAGGGCGCGATACCGCTCTTCATGATGCTTTTCAATCGCAGCGACCATGCGGAACTTGGCTGCCAGTTCCTTGAATCCTTCCGCTTCCGCCGTTTTGGCAAAGCCTTCGTACATATCTGTCCATTCGTAGTTCTCGCCGGCAGCCGCTGCAGCCAGGTTCTCTGCGGTGCTGCCAATGCCTTCCAGTTCCTTGAACCACATCTTGGCATGCTCTTTTTCATTATCCGCCGTCTTCAGGAACAGTGCGGAAATCTGCTCAAAGCCTTCCTTCTTTGCTTTCGACGCAAAATACGTGTACTTGTTCCGCGCCTGGGATTCCCCTGCAAAAGCGGCCTCTAAATTTTTCTCGGTCTGGGTTCCTGCGTACTTGTTAGCCATACTGATTCCTCCTTAACTTTTTTAACGATAATTATATGGTTATTAAGGATAATATAATTAAAAGAAATTGTAAAACACTGCTACGCAACATCGTTCCTTTTCTAACCATTAACGGTACGTTTTAAAAATTAATGGTGCGTGCCGTACACCACTTCTACGCCCTTGCTCTCCAGATAGTCTTTCATCTTTTCCACCCAGGGACAGCGTTTTTTCAGTTCCGGATTGTCTTTATCCTTTTTGTTGGTACAGCTGCTGAAGTGAACCACATCCACCGGTTCTTCCGCCAGGCGGTCCAGTTTTTTCTTCAGCCCCTCGTCGTTCTCCACTGTCTGCCCGCAGCCGTTACAGGTCAGGCTGGCAAACAGTTCCAGTTCTTCGTCCCCGTAGCGTTCAAATTTTACGGTATGGCTGTTAAAGGATTTCATGCAGGACGCGCCTACGCAGCGCATACTTACATCCAGACAACGGATGATGGCAACTTTTTTCATCTGATTCCTCCCAGAGCCCTCTTACAGATTGTTCTCTTTCTTAAACTGCGCTAAGAGTTCCAGCACTTTGGTCTTCATGTTGCCGCCTTCGGCAAAACGGGCCGCATTGCCGTTCACACCGTCGATCATAGCCTGAGCACGGTCTTCCTGCATCTTCAGGATGTTGGCAACCGGTTTTACCAAGTCTGCATATTTGCCGTTCATGTCGCCGTTGACTTTTTTGATTTCAGCCAGCGCGTTTTTGCCCAGATCCAGCAGCGCCGATTTATCAATGGTTCCGGAGTTGATGGAGTCCGCTAATTTCTTCAGGGTTGCTTCGTTTTTATCCGCAAAAGCCACAAAATCTTTCACGAAAGCGGTTTTGTCTGCTGCGCCTGCTTTGGCTGCATCACCCGCAACGGCTCCCGCTACGGCGCCGGCCAGTTTCTTCATGTCCCAGCCCTGGGGTTTCAGTTTTTCAAAGATTCCGTTCAGGTCCAGACCTTTCAGGTTCGTGATGCCGTCGCCCCAAATCAGGTCCTTAATGGCAGCTTTTGCCGCTGCAAAACTGAACACACCGTCTTTGTTTTCCAGAACCGCTTCTTTGTTCAGGGCCACTTTGCCGGCCGCATAATCAAAGGCCACGTTGCAGAAGTCCAGCGATTTGCCGTCTTCGCCAACTTTTAATATCCACGCATAGGCTTTTTTGCCCAGATCGTCAGTTACAACATCCTTAGGATTATAGTATCCGGTGATTTTTCCGGCTGCGTCTTTCATGGCTACCCAGCCGTTCTTTTCCAGGTCTTCAATCTTAAAGGTCTTCGGGTCGATATTCAGGTTTCCTGCAGCGATACCGCGGCTGATCTTTTCAGACAGCCCCGTGGCCTTGCCCATCAGGTCTGCCACTTCTTTTTCCGCCGCCGCATTGCCTTTAGCCGCTTCTTTCAGCTTGGCAATTTTGTCCATCAGGCCTTTGAAACCTTCCGTCGCTTTCTTGGCCGCATCGCCTTTCAATTCATCGGCAGCCAGCTTATCCACATTACCCAGCAGGGTGCCGATTTCCGTTTTCAGTCCTTTGATCAGCTCTGCTTTTTTGTCTCCGCCGCCACAGCCTGCCACCACGGACAGGGATAGCAGCATGGCCATCACAACCATCAAAAATTTCTTCACAATACTTCCCCCTTTATAATTTTATTACAGGAACCTCTCTCTTGTTTCTGTATTTATATTTTACCACTTCTGTAAAAAAATAAAAACTCCTTCATCAAAGCTTTTCAATTTCCGCATCCGCCAGCTCGCAGAATAGTTCTTTCCCCTCTTTGTAGGAAGAAAATGTGCCGGTCACAATGATTGGCTCATCCGGTTTCGGATAATTTTCCGGATAATTGTGCTTTCCTTTCCGGGAAAATTCCATACCGGTAGAACAGCAGGCCGTCGCATCCATAACCACACAGCCGAAATAATGTTTTCCCGTTTTTTCGTCATAATAATGGCCGAAGGTCCCCTGCATGCGGACGACTTTTCCTTTATATTTATCCGGTTCCTTCAGCATGTTGTAAATCTGGGTGTACATCATGGTTTTATCCATCCGGCTGAAATCGTAATCCACCTTCTTATAAGTGGGATGCAAATCATACACGTCATGCCGGGGAGTTTTCTCTTCCAGTTCCTTCATCTTTTGGGCGGTGACGGGCCCATCAGAGCCCTGTTTATTCTGTATACCGGGATCCTCTCTGCCTGTTTTATCGCTTGCATCTTTTTGTTTATCCGCCGTTTCTTTTCTGGCATTCACATTTCCATTTTGGCGGTCTGCTTCCGCCTTTTTCTGCTGCAGCACCGCTTCCACGCTGTTTTGTTTAGACGGAATAAAACTGCCCGCCTTTTTATCGTTGCTGCTTCCTCCGCAACCACTCACTAACAGGAGCAGCAAAGACCAGATAAGCATTGCAGTAAAGAACTGTGCCGTTTTATCTTTCATGTTCGCACCTCCTGAAAAGCCTCTCAACTGCTGAAATATGCCGTATAAGTTTCCCACACGTTTTTAATGCCCGCCGTTTTTTAAAGATCCTATCACGTAAAACGCACCAAACGCCAGCATATCGATCATAACAACAGTCGCGCCCACCGGCGTGCCTGCCAGTATGGACAAAACGATGCCCACAAAGGCACAGATCACAGAAAAAACGGCCGAGCAGAGGATCACCGATTTAAAACTGTTAAAAATGCGCATGGCCGACAGGGCCGGAAAGATGACCAGCGCCGAAATTAACAGCGAGCCCACCAGGTTCATGGCCAGCACGATAATCACCGCGATCAGTACCGCCAGCAGCAGGTTATAGGTTCCCACCGGCGTACCCGCCGCCCGGGCAAAGGCTTCGTCAAAGGTTACCGCAAAAATCTTGTTGTAGAACAGAACAAACACGCCGATTACCACCGCAGACAGCACGCCGCACATCCCTACCTGCATCTTCGTTAGCGTTAAAATGGAAGTGGAACCGAACAGGGTGGTACAGACGTCGCCGGAAACATTGGCAGAGGAAGAGAATACATTCATCAGAAGATATCCCACAGCCAGCGCTCCTACGGAAATCATGGCAATGGCTGCGTCCCCTTTGATCTTCGCGTTCTGTCCCGTGCGCAACAGCAAGACGGCAAAGGCCACCGTGACAAGCAGGATAAAGGGCATGTCATCGGTAAATCCCGCCACCGCCGCCACTGCCATGGCCCCGAAAGCCACGTGGGACAGACCATCCCCGATAAAAGAATAGCGTTTCAGCACCAGCGTCACGCCCAGCATGGAGGAACACAGGGCAATCAACACCCCCACGATCAGGGCGTTGACCACAAAGGGATATTGAAAATACAGGAACAGTTTATCTGTAATTGCACTCATAGACTTAAACCTTTCTCATTCCGGCTGCAAAAACGCATTTCCAAAACATGACCGGCGGTATTCTTCCACCGTGCCGAAGAAGTATTCCCTGCCCATATGCAGGATATGCGTGGCATAGGGGATTGCCTCCAGTATATCATGAGAAATCATGATAACGGTAATTCCCATTTCCCGGTTGATGCGCTCCACCAGCCGGTACATGGTTTCCGCCATCTTGGGATCCAGCCCCGAAACCGGCTCGTCCAGCACCAGCATTTTATCCGAAGCGCACAGGGCCCTGGCCAGCAATACCCGCTGCTGCTGCCCGCCGGAAAGATCCCGGTAGCAGGTCCGGGCCAACGGTATAATTTCCAGCTGTTCCATGGCATTTTTCGCAATCTGTTTTTCCTCACGGTTGTAAAAGGGCCGCAGGCCGCATCGCCCCTGACAGCCCGAAAGGACCACTTCCCACACGGAAGCGGGAAAATCCCTCTGCACAAAAGTTTGCTGGGGCAGGTACCCGATTTCGTTTTGTTGGAGACCGCCGCCAAATGTAATCTTGCCGGCCAGTGGTTTCTGCAACCCCAACAGCGTGCGCAGCAGCGTACTTTTGCCTGCGCCGTTCTCGCCTACGATACAAAGGTAATCCCCTTTTTCTACGGTAAACGACAACCCGTCCACCAGAACGCCGGCGCCATATCCTAATTTTAAATTATCACAAGTGATTTGAACTTCCATAATCTATTCCCAACTATTTATTCATTTCGCCTGCAGCGCTTCCTTAAACACGTTCAGATTCTGTTCCATGACCGCAAGATACGTAATGCCCTTTTTGATTTCCTCTTCAGTTACAGACTGCATGGAGTTCAGCTTCAGCACCTTCTGATTCTTTGCCTTCGTATTTTCCACAATGGTCTGCGCCAGCTTATGCTGCCTGCCCTCAATGGTAAGGACCGCAGGCAGTTTCAGCTCGTCCATCTTCTTCGCCAGAAAAGCTACGGTTGCGAAGCTGGCTTCCGTTTCCGCCGAACAGCCGTTAAATGCCGCGTAATATTGTAAGCCGTAATCGTCTGTAAGATAACGGAACGGGAAACGGTCGCCGAAGAGAACCACTTTCACCGGCGCCTTTGTTACAACTTCTTTATATTTTGCGTCCAAAGCCGCCAGCTTTTTGCTATAGGCCGTATAATTTGCACGATACGTTTCCGCGTTTTTCGAATCCAGCGCAGCCAGTTCCTCTGTTATAGCTTTGCAGACAATGTCTGCGTTTTTCAAAGACAGCCAGACGTGTTCGTCATATTCCGGCTGCTCATGGTGAACTTTGCCGTCATGTTTATCCTTGTCGTGTTCCTTTTCGTGTTCGTGCTTCTCATCATGCTTGTCTTTGTCATGATGCTCATGTTTTTCATCCTGTTTGTCCTTCTTCGGATGGGCCTTCGCATCCTTATCATGTTCGTGATGGTCATGCTTTTCCATGCCTTCCACTTCTTCTTCTACCTTTGCCCGGTCGCCCATCAGTTTCATCAAATTAAGAACTCTTCGTTTCGGGTTGCCGCCTTCCTTTAATGCCTTGTCCACCCACTTGTCCGATTCGCCGCCCACATAAAGGAACAAATCGCAATTCGCAATGCGAAGGATATCCTCTGCACTGGGCTGATAGCTGTGCATGTCCACGCCCTTTTTCGCCAATAATGTAAGTTCCACGTCTTTTTCATGACTGCCCAACAGCTCTTTTGTCCAACTGTATTCAGGGAAAATGGTGGCAACGATTTTTAGTTTGGGTTTCGACGTATCCCCCTTTGCGCCTCCGCTTTTGTCAGAACTGCCGCAGCCGCTGAAGCCAAGCAAAACGGTTAATAATAAAATAAAAATGGTAATAGTTCGTTTCATGTTTTCATTTCTCCATTTCATTAACAAAAACAATACACACCACATCCGACAATACTTGAATATATCGTCAAACAAAAAAGTGTGCATAAAAACAGAAGAAACCGCCGAATCGCTTCGACGGTTTTTCTACATTCTCATTATAACATTCTTGTCAAGACCCAAAACAGAAAATGGATGATGCAACGGAAGAACCGGTCAACGCGCAGACGAATTAATCAGCGTTTCCTTAAGTACTTTGCCCTTCCTGCATGGGGAATTCCAGTAAACTCTTCGATATCCTTATCTAACGTAATCAAATCAGCGTTTCCCTATATCTCTTTTACCCGGAACGCATTGTCCCCTAACAGTTCCCTCAGTTCATCCTGCAGTGCCATGTCCTGCCCGTTTACATAGTAGCGCGGGTCCAGACGGATACGCCTCCGGGAGCCCATCAGTTTCAGAAAGACCATGGTACTGCCGTGATGTTTCTGCAAAATTGCAATCAGCGCCTTGGTCACAATTTCCGATTCCCGTTCCGGCGTTATCACCAGTTCGATGATGGCGCTGACAGGAACTTTTATGTGCCCTTGTTCGTCCCGCATGTTTGACATACCATCATTAGTCAGGGAATTTGTTTTTTCGGCAATTGCTCCGTTCTGATTAAATGTATTGCCATTATGATTTTCCAAATGAGATTGGTGCCCCTGCAGGACTGCGCCATTTTGATTTTGCAGTTCAGTATCAATCGGCTTCAGCGAAGCAGCGTACGCATCCGGATTTTCATTCACAAATCCGTATACGCTTGCGTCTTCACTGTTTCCACTATATTCATTCCCGTAACTAAATCCGCCGCCATATCCGTTTCCGCGCCGCGTATTCCGCGCCTGTGCAGACAGCACCGGCGGTTTTCCTTCCTCCAGCAGCGCCATTCGCGAAGCAATGATCTTGCTGCCCCGCTCGTCCACATTGAACCGGCCTTCCACTTCCACCACAGCGTCTTCACGCAGCAACGTATGATATTCGTTGTAGGCCTGAGGGAACACCACCACTTCAATGCGGGAGCTGAAGTCCTCCAGCGCCAGCACCGCCATGGAGTCGCCTTTCTTTGTCACTTTGATATCGGTGCTGCTGATGATGCCGCCCACATTAACAAACTGTCCGTCACGCACCGCCGGCGTGTCGCCCGTCAGCGTATAGAGCGGTGTCAGTTTGTCCAGCGCCTCCCGGTAGCCGTCCAAAGGATGACCTGTCACATAAAAGCCGATGAGTTCCTTTTCATTTTTCAGCCTCACAGAACGGCTCATCTCGTCCATCTTCGGCAACGGCACAGAATTCACTTCCGCAAAATCGTCGCCGCCGAACAGGCCTATCTGCCCGCTGTTATAATCCCGTTGCTGCTGAATGCCCAAATCCAATGTTTTTTCATACACCGCCAGCAGTTGGGACCGGTAAGCCCCCAGGGAATCCATGGCGCCGCACTTGATCAGGTTTTCCAAAAACCGGCGGTTCAGCGTCCGGTAATTCACCCGCTTGCAGAAATCCAGAATATCCCGGAAGGGACCGCCTTCCTGCCGAGCCCGTACAATTTCCCGAACTGCGCCCTCGCCCACGCTTTTGATACCCACTAGTCCGAAACGGATGGCGCCCTTTTCCACAGAGAAACCTTCCTGGCTGGCGTTCACGTCCGGGGGCAGCATGGGGATGCCCCGGTCCTTGCAGACGGTGATGTACCAGCTCACTTTATCGGTGTCGCCCATGATGCTGGTAAGCAAGGCCGCAAAATACTCCGCAGGCCAGTGAGCTTTCAGGTACGCCGTCTGGTAAGCCACCATGCCGTAGGCCACCGAATGAGATTTATTAAAGCCGTAACCGGCAAACTTCAGCAGTAAATCAAAAATTTCTTTGCTTTTTTCCGGCGGAATGCTGTGTTTCTTTTGTGCCCCTTCCACAAAGCGGTTCTCCATGGCTATCAGGTCTTTCGCCTTTTTCTTACCCATGGCCCGGCGCATAATGTCCGCTTCGCCCAAAGTAAAACCTGCCAGGATGCGTGCGGTGTTCATGACCTGCTCCTGGTACAGTACAACCCCGTAGGTATCTGCCAGGATTCCGTCCAGCAACGGATGGATGCTTTCCACCGCGTGATGCTGCTTCCGGCCTTCGATAAACTTGTCCGCCATGCCCGCGTCCAACGGGCCCGGACGGTACAATGCCACTAACGGAACCAAATCCCGCATGGACTTTGGCGCCAGCCGTTCCACCAGTCGAGTCATGCCCGCGCTTTCCAACTGGAACACACCCTGGGTGTCCCCGGCGCAGAGCATCTTGCTGACCGCTTCATCTTCCAGGGGGATGTTGTCCAGATCGACAGTTTCCCCGGTACTCTCTTTTATGAAATGCACCGCATCGTCCATGACGGTCAGGGTACGCAGACCCAAGAAGTCCATCTTCAGAAGACCCAGCTCTTCCACCTGGTTCTTATCAAACTGAGTGGTGATCATCCGCTCCTGGCTGATGCCCGCTTCTATGTCTGCGGCTTCGTCCAGCTGCAGAGGCACCAGTTCAATCAGCGGTTTCGGTGCAATCACCACGCCCGCCGCATGGGTGCCGCTGTTACGGGGCAGGCCTTCCACGCTTTTGGCGATGTCAATCATGCGTTTTACTTCCGGGTCGCTGTCGTACATGGCCCGCAGGTCTTTAGTCTGCAGCGCCCTGTCCAGGGTAATCCCCAGTTCCCGGGGCACTGCCTTGGCCACCCGGTCCGTCTTCGGCAGACTGATCCCAAGGGCCCGGCCTACGTCCCGGACTGCCGCACGCGCCTGTAATGTTCCGAAGGTGATAATCAGCGACACATGGTCTGCGCCATACTTGCGGATCACATAGTCCAACACTTCGCCCCGCCTGCGATAGCAGAAATCCGTATCAATATCGGGCATGCTGACCCGTTCCGGATTCAGGAACCGTTCAAACAGTAAATCAAAATCCAGCGGATCAATGTTGGTAATATGCAGCAGATAGGCCACAATAGAACCTGCCGCGCTGCCACGGCCCGGTCCCACCGGAATGGGGTCGGGATTTCCCGCCGCGTCTTTGTGACTGCGGCAGTAATGGATAAAGTCCCAAACAATCAGGAAATAGGCCGCATAGCCCATCTGTTTGATTACACCCAGCTCATACTGCAGCCGATCCTGAATTTCTTTTTCCTTTTTCTTTCTGTTATCCTCCGACAGCTTCGTCAGCAACGCGCCGTACCGTTTGGGTATTTCTTCTTCACAAAGGGCGCGCACATATTCATTCGCGTCGTTATGGTACTCTTGCGGAATGGGAAACTCCGGCAGCAATAACTGGCCAAAGGTTAAATCTACGTTACAGCGTTCCGCAATGGCGTGGGTATTGTGCAGCGCCTCCTCATCGTAGGGGAACAGCGCTCGCATTTCCTCATAGCTCTTGCAGTAATACCAGTCGTTGTTGAAACGCATCCGGTCCGGGTCGTCCACGTTTTTATTGGTCTGGATGCAGAGCAGCACATCCTGGGCGGAAGCATCCTCCCGTTTCACGTAATGGATATCGTTGGTAACAACCAGCTTCACGCCGTATTTTTCCGCAAAAATGTGCAGCTGCCGGTTGACGGTCCGTTCTTCTTCCAGATCGTGGTTCTGCATTTCCAGAAAGAAATTGTCTTTGCCGAAAATATCAATATATTCCCGCAGCGCTCGTTCCGCACCGTCCAGATTCCGCTGCAGGATCATTTGAGGAACCTCTCCCTGTATGCAGGCAGACAAGCAGATGATGCCCTTGCTGTATTTGCGAAGGATATCCTTATCGATGCGGGGCTTGCGGTAAAAGCCGTCAATAAAACCGAGAGACACCAGCTTCACCAGATTGTGATAGCCCTCCTGATTTTCCGCCAGCAGGATCAGATGGTAACGGGGCTGCTTGTCGATGCGGTCAAAGCGGCTCCCCGGGGTAATGTAACACTCACAGCCGAAGATGACCTTGAGGCCGTGTTTTCCCTCTTTTTCTGCTTCCTTATTTAATTTCTGCGCAGTCTGATAGATGTCTACCGCGCCGTACATATTGCCGTGGTCGGTGATGGCAATGCTGTCCATCCCCAGTTCCGTGGCGCGCTGCAGCAGCTCCTTCGGTTTGGAGGCGCCGTCTAACAAACTGTATTGGGTATGCACATGCAAGTGCGTAAATGGTACGTTCATGGTTGGTTCCGTTCCGCCGCTTTCACTGCGGCATCACATAGTTTAATCTAACTTTGCAAAGGAGACGCGGATTATTCAGCGTTTCCCAAAACACTTCTGTTGATTTTATTATAACATATTCTGCTGAATACGTACCTGCTTTAATAACATCGGCGGGAAAGACTGCGCAAAACCGTTCCGGGACGGAAAACCCTGAGCCTCCACTCTCCTACAGTTCGACAGTTGTATCTTACGGCTTCGCCTGTAGTGACATATAAACTGTCTATCCTTATAATATTGAGAGATATAGGGACCAAATCCCAGCATCCATGCGGCTTTTCGGTTCCAGATTGGTCGTTTTTACGACCAACCTCAGTACTTCTCCGTTGCTTCCTGCACAATTGCCAACACCCACCGGGCCGCATTGTTCAGATCTTCCAGGGCAAGGCATTCCTCCGTGGTATGAATCTTGTCCATTCCGGTGGCCAATAACACGGTGGGCAGACCCATACCGCACAAAAAGTTGGCGTCGCTGCAGCCACCGGTAAAACCCGTGCTGATGGGGAAGCCTAGTTTTTCCGCTGCAGTGACCGCCAGTTTCACGGTGGCATGGTCCGTGTCAAGGTTGACGCCCGGCGCTACCTCTTTCACCGCGAGTTCCACAGTCCCGCCTTTCGCCTCAACGGCATTTCGGAATATCTCCACCATTTCGTTCTTTAACCGTTCCAGCTTCGTTTCATCGGGACAGCGCATGTCAATGACGATTTCGCAGGTTTCCGGCACAATATTGGGAGCCAGGCCGCCGTCAATCATGTCCACACTTAAGGTTGTCTCTGCATCGATTCGTCCGTATGCAGGCAAAGCGTGCAGTGCGTCTGCAGCCAGCATGATGGCGTTGATTCCCTTCTCCGGTTCCAGTCCGGCGTGGGCGCTTTTTCCTTTCACCGTCAGTTTCAGATTAATTGCTTTGGGTGACGCGTTAAAGATGGCCCCCGGATGACCGCCGCAGTCCATGCAATAACCGGCGTCAGCCCGGATCATGGTTTTGTCCATGTAACGCACGCCGTAACTACCGGTCTCTTCCCCGATGGTAAAGCAGACCTGGATATCCCCGTGAGGCAGATTGTTTTCGATGATGCATTGCATGGCTTCCAGCACGGCAGCCACACCGCTTTTATCGTCGCCGCCTAACGTGGTCGTACCGTCAGAATACAACACGCCGTCTTTTTCAATGACATTTGTCCCTGTCGTAGGAGCCACGCTGTCCATGTGCGCTTCAAAAAACAGACGCAACGCGCCGGGCACATTTCCTTTTAAAAATCCCCAAACATTTCCCGTGGTGCCGCCGCATTGTTCGCCGGCCCGGTCCACCTGCGGTTCCATGCCAATTTCCTGCAGCTTTTTTACTAAAAGCTCCGCTTCCTGTTTTTCATCACAGCTGGGACAAGGCACACCGACCAGCTCGATAAACGTATTCTTCAGGCGCTCTTCATTTATAGTAATACTCGTATTCATAGCTTGTTTCAATCCTTTCGCAGTTCAGTAAAACAAAACATCAGCACTACTATTAAGCCTTTAACTCATCCAGCAAATCCGGCGTCAGCATTTCTTCAGAATACACCTTCACCCCGTGTTCCATAAGCAACGCTGCCGTAATTCCCTGCCCTACGATTTTGGTTCCGGAAAACGTGCCGTCGTATATGTAAAACCCCGAGCAGGACGGACTGTTTGCTTTCAAAATAGCGGACGTAATGTGATGCTGTTTCACCAGTTCCAGTACCCGTTCTGCCCCCAGCAGAAACTGCTCCGTCACATCTTCACCGGCTTTGTTGACGACACGCCGCTTTTCAGGAACTGCCACGGAATTTGCTTCCAAAAACTGAATCTCCGCCGGAAGGCGCGGTGTCGGCAACCCGCCCATCACCTCCGGGCAAACCAGCAGCACCTGTTCCTTATGACGTTCGATCCATTCACAAAGCCAAGGCACTGCATTATTACTTCCATTATATTTTACATTTCGGCCCGCCAGACAGGCGCTGATCAGAATCATACTCTCCCCTGCTTTCTCCCAAGCACATTTCACGTCAATACGCTTCCACTTTTATCTATTTTACCACAAATAGGTAACAGCAACATATTTCCAAAATTAAACGTTGCAAAGAAAAAACATATAAATGTCCTTCTTTTGACACAAACCCATGTTACATTTTAGAAAACATAAAAGTACCGCAAATCAAATAATGCCAAAAATACTGCTTGCAAGGTTGCATTCTCAGCAGATGTATGCTATCATACATGTGAATTTTAAGAGGAACGGAAGACACCGCAGGGTTTTACCGCAAATCCTCTGAGAGAATGAAACAACAGAGTCTGATATCGCTTGGATCCGCAAAGACCGGGACGGGACGCAACAGTAACATGTATCGCGCATCCGTTTCCGGGTGGGCGATTTTTAATTTTTTGCAAACCCTACGTTACTAAAAGGGAGGTACTTGTCATTATGAAACGCAGTGAACAATTCCGGCAGGCGAACCGGGAAGCCAAGACCACCGTGCTGGCCACGATTGTCGTCATCCTCTTCTGGATTGCGGCAGGTTTCGGTCTGGCTGATTCGGATATCGTCATTTTCGACACCCCCATCTGGGTCATCGGCGGCTGCATCGTGTCCTGGCTCTTTGCGGTTGTCGTAGCCTGGTGGCTGGCGGAATATGTCATCAAGGATGTTGACATGAAAGAAGACGCCACGGTGAAAGGAGGCGGTAAGTAATGGAAAATTTACTGAATCTGGCTCCCGCTCTTTTATTCCTGGCCGCGTTGCTTTACATCAGCTACTGGGTACAGCAACAGTCCAGCGAAGCCCGTTCTTCCAACTTTGTGAAAGACTACTTCATCGGCGGACGTTCCTTAGGCGGCTTTGTCCTGGCTATGACCACGGTTGCCACCTACTCCAGCGTTTCCACCTTCGTCGGTGGGCCCGGCGTGGCCTGGCAGATCGGTTACGGCTGGCTGTACATGGCCATTGTCCAGATGGTGGTCATTTTCCTGGTCATGGGTGTTTTCGGCAAGAAAATATCCCTGATTGCCCGCGAGATTGACGCAGTCACCGTCATCGATATCATCCGCGCCCGGTACAAATCCGACGCGCTGGCCAATATGGCGGCCATCTTCATCGTCGCTTTCTTCTGCGCCACCATGGTCGCCCAGTTCGTAGGCGCAGCCAAACTGTTTGAAGCAGTAACCGGCTATTCCTACATGACCGGCCTCACCATGTTCGGCATCATCGTAGTCATCTATACCACCATCGGCGGGTTCAAAGGCGTGGCCATCACCGACGCCATCTGCGCCATCGCCATGATGATCGGCATGGGCATCCTGTTCTACTGCCTGCTGGACAAAGCCGGTGGTTACAGTGCCATCATGGCCCACTTCCGGGCAAACGACCCGGCCATGCTGGAGCCTCTCTCCCGGGGCAAGATGCCGGTTTCCCTGTACATCAGCCAGTGGCTGCTGGTAGGCGTCTGCACCCTGGCGCTGCCCCAGTCCGTGGTCCGCAGCATCAGCTATAAAGACACCAAGGCCCTGCGCAATGCCATCATCATCGGCACCATCGTCATCGGCGTAGTTACCATCATCGCTACCTGGGTGGGCGTACTGTGCAAAGGCGTCCTCACCAATCCGGACCTGGCTGCTTACGGCAACAGCGTGGACAACATCATGCCCCGCACCATCATCAGCGTCATGAGTCCTTTCTGGGCCGGCGTTGTTATCATCGGGCCTATCGCGGCAACCATTTCCACCGTTTCGTCCCTGCTGCTCACCTCTTCTTCTTCCATCATTAAGGACGTGTACATGCGCCATCTGGAAAAGAGCGGAAAATCCCTGAGCAATGACAGTGTCAAACGGTTGAGCATGATCTTCACCATCCTGCTGGGCTTCGGAATCTACCTGATTTCCATCGCGCCTCCGTCCGTTATCTGGAAAATCAACATGTTCGCCTTCGGCGGATTGGAAACCGCGTTCTTCTGGGTGATGATCTTCGGCCTGTTCTGGCACAAAGCCAACAGCACCGGCGCCATCTGCGCCATGTTCGGCGGCGTGGCAGCCTACTGCATCACCATGGCCCTGGGTTTCAAGGTATTATCCCTGCACCAGATCACCATCGGTATCACCACTTCGCTGGTCTTCTTCTTTATCGGCAACGCCATGGGCAAAATGCCCGACATGGATACCCTGAAGCTGTTCTTCCCGGATAAATACGAAGACTGAAAACCAACGAACCTCCAATTAAAAAATAACTATAATAGTAAAACCGGTATCGCATGGAATGCGGTACCGGTTTTTTTAGACAATTAATATTTTCACCCGAGCTAACGCCTGATTATCGCCATCCCCTGCTCTTCCACAAAGTTGATAACGATACCGTTTTTCGCAGAATATTCATGGGAACCAGGATTCTTTTTATCAGAAAACAGAGTCGACGAGGCGCTTCGCATATTCAGATTTCGGACGCATGATCACATCGTCAGGAAGTCCCTGCTCCACAATCTTCCCATCGCAAAGAACGATTACCCTGTCACAAAACTGCTGAACCAGCGCAAGGTTATGGCAGATAAAAAGATACGCAAGTTCCTTCTTCTGCTGCAACTCCTGCAGTAATTCCATAATCTGCCTTTGCACCGTCACATCAAGGGCCGAGGTGGCCTCATCAAGAATAAGAATTTTCGGGTCGCACATCAGGGCCCGGGCAATTGCAGCGCGCTGGCACTGTCCGCCGGATACCTGGTGCGGATACCGTTCCAAAAAATCGCCGGGTAATCCGCATTGTTCCAGCAGGCCCCGCGCCTTTGCCTCACGCTCCGCCTTTGGCATCCCCTGATTCCGCAAACTCTCGCAGATTCCATCGCCCAGGGTCCTGCGAGGATCAAAAGATCCCTTGGGCATTTGAAAAACCATCTGGATCTTTGCATAGACAGGAATCATCTCCCGCCCTTTCAACCCGGTAATATCCTGCCCTTCGATTTCAATCGTTCCGGCTGTCGCGTCAATCTGCCTTGTAATCAGTTTGGCAATGGTGGACTTACCGGATCCGGATTCGCCTACGATGCCGAGAATCTCCCCCGGCATAACCGCAAAGCTCACATGATCTACGGCAAAGAAACCGTTTTTCCCGGCACGGAAAAAGTATTTGGAAAGGTCGGTGACCTTCAGGACCGGATCCATTTACACTATCCCCTCCTCAATCTCGGAACCGCACTGAGCAATTTCCTGGTATAGTCGTTCCGGGGAGTTTCCAGAACATCCTTCGCCCTGCCGTATTCCATCACGTTGCCGTCCTGCAGCACTAGAATACTGTCTGCCATGGCGGAAACAACGCCGATATCATGCGTCACAATAATAATCGCAGTACCGAATTCATCCCTGACGCTTAGCATCTCCTCCACCACCTGCCGCTGCACTGCCACATCAAGAGCGGAAGTCGGTTCGTCTGCCAGGAGAATCACAGGGTTCATGAGCATGGCTATTGCAATCCCCGCCCGCTGATTCATGCCGCCGGAGAGTTCAAAAGGATAACTGTTCCAGACCCGTTCCCCGTCTTTCAGTTTCAGCTTGTCAAACAGCTCCATGGCCGCAGCTTTTGTCGTTTGGACATCCACCTTGCGATGGGCCGCCAAACTCTCCACAATCTGCTCGCCAATGGTGCGGATGGGACTCAGGGAAGCGCCGCAGTCCTGGAATATCATGCCAATCTTTTCTCCGCAGATATGCCGCATCTCCGAGTCAGACAGATCCGGCAGGTTTTTTCCCTCGAACCAGATATCGCCTCTGGTAACCATGCCGGAACTGCCAAGCAGTCCCATCGCAGCCTTGATCAGCGTAGATTTTCCTGAGCCTGATTCTCCCACCAGGCCCAGGATTTCGCCCGGATGCAACTGAAACGTTACATCATGTACAACCGCGTTCCCGTTAAAGGAAATCTCCACATGCTGATAATCCAATAATCCTGCCATAGCACAACCTCATCAACCATACTGTGCTTACTTGATGTCCAGATCCGCAGTCAGTTCGTAAAAGTCGCAGGTATGCGCCGCAAGACCGGTAACGTTGGCCTGCATGATCATACTCATGCGCAGGAACGAACAGAAGAAATAAGAATTGTCATCCAGAAGTTCCTGCTGCATCTTAACTGCTATCTTCGCACGCTCGCCCGGATCAAAGGCGCCGCGCAGTTGTACGGCAAGCATCTCCAGATCGTCGCTGTGGTGACCGCCGGAGTTCTTAATGGAAGAATCCAGGCAATATGTATCAAAGAAATTCTGCGGATCGCCCAGGCCGGCGTTTACGTTGGCGCTGACCCAGATATCCCAGGCTTTGGGGTCCTTCCGGATGCTGTTGTGGTTTTTGGTGTTATTGATCTGCACTTCGATCCCTATATCCTTGAGCGTAGCCTGCGCGGACTCGGCCAGCAGCGGCAGTTCCTGACGGGACGGATAGGTCAGCCAGCGGATGGCCAGCTTGACGCCGTCTTTCTCGCGGATACCGTCGCCATCGGTATCAATCCAGCCGGCATCTTGCAGGATTTTCTTTGCCTGTCCGGGATCATAGGAAACCGTGTTAACGCCCTTTCCAAAAGCAAAGCTTTCGGGGAACGCGCCGGCAGCGGTGTAGCCGTATCCTTTCAGCAGAACATCCACAAAGCCCTTCTTGTTGATGCCCATGGCAATCGCTTTGCGGACCGCAGGATCGCTCATGATCCGGTAGCCGGGGTTCTCTTTGTGGAAGTTCATCATGCCCCAGAAGCAGCGACTGGTCTGGATACTGCTAAACTTGAATTTGTCGTTTTCAAAGAGAGGATAGCTGGCATACGCCATTCCATATGCCGCGTTGATCTCGCCGGACTGGAGAGCCATCGCCAGCGTGTCGCCGTTAGAGATGGTACGGACGGTGACTTCGTCAATTTTAACGTTGCCGTCCCAGTATTTTTCATTCTTCACCAGTTTTACATGATTATCCGTTACGACCTCAGTAGCCACAAAAGGACCGGTGCCCACAACGCATCCGTTCTTGGGAAGACCGGTTTCCATATCGATGATACAGCCGTAGCCCTCAGAGAGATAGTTCATCAGAATAGGATTCGGCTCCGATGTGACGATGGTCAGCTTTTGGCCGTCCGCCTTTATGGAAGCGATCTTCAGGTTCCCGGCCGCCCGCTCATGGACCTTGATCAGGTGCTCTAAACAAGCTTTTACAGCGGCAGCGTCGCACTTTTTACCGTTGGAAAAGCGGACCGTGTCCTTAATCACGATTTCCCATGTCGTTTCATTCACATTCTTAGCACTCTGAGCAAGCCAGGGCTTCAGTGTGCCGTCGTCCGCAATCTTCATCAGTGTCTCACCTACGCCGTAACGGATGCAGGGCCATCCGGAGTAAGCATTATGCGGGTTGATGTCCGGTTCTTCGTTCTCCGCGTTGAAGGTCGTGTCACCAAAGACAAAGGTTTTCTTTTTACCGGAGGCAGCCGGCGTATTGGAACCGCCGCCGCAGCCGCTCAGAATGCCTACTGCGATACAGAGCATCAGAAGGACCGCCAGAATCTTTTTCATGATATTTTCCCCTTTTATTATGAAGTAGTAGTTTTTTACGACCCTCTCCAAGGTCATATAAAGTGCTTACAAATCATTGACTTCCGGAGTTTTTGGGATCCATGTAATCGCGGACCGTATCCCCCAACAGATTGAAAGTCACGACAGTCAGGAAAATCGCAACGCCGGGAGACAGCACAAGCCAGGGATATGTCTGCAGCATGCTTCTCCCGCCGCTCATCATATTTCCCCATTCGGGCACAGGCGGCTGCGCGCCAAGTCCGAGGAAGCTCAGTCCCGCCAGTTCCATCATCATCGTTCCGATATCTAGCATGGCCGTAACCAAAATCGGACCCAGAATGTTCGGCAAAATGTGCCGCCAGATCATCTGGACAGAATTGTCTCCGGCAAGCCTTGCCGCCGCCAAAAAATCACAGTTCTTCAGGGCCAGCGTCTGCCCCCGCGCCACGCGGGCATACTTAGGCCAGCTGATGACAGCCAGCGCAATAACCGCATTACTTATGCCCCCGCCAAGCAGCGCTGCAATCGCCAACGCAAAGACCAGACCCGGAAACGCCAGACAGACATCCGAAATCCGCATCAAAACAGAATCAATCCTGCCCCCAAAGTAGCCGCAGAGCGTTCCTGCCAGGGTTCCGAATACCGAGGTAATGCAAACGAGTATCAGGGTAGAAAAAACACTGGCCTGCGCTCCTACAACTACACGGGAAAAAACATCACGCCCGTATTGGTCAGTTCCCATAAAATGTGCTGCCGACGGAGGCTTTCTTGACAGACTCAGATCCTGCCCGTAAGGGTCATAGGGAACAATCTGATCCGCAAAAAACGAAACCAGCACCAGAACCACCGCAAGAAACAGGAAAAAGAACAAACGCGCCCGGATCCTGTTCTTTTTTACTTTTTGCACGCGAATCGTGACCGGTCTGCTCATTGCTCTGTTCCTCCCAGCCTGATCCGCGGATCCAGATACCGATAGCTTACATCGGTTATCAGATTGACCAACACGTAAATAATCGCCATCCACATGACGTAAGCCTGAATAATCGGATAATCGCGCATATTGATGGCATCCACCGCCATCTTGCCAACGCCGTCCCACATGAAGATGGACTCTACTATAGCGGTCCCGCCCAATAAGGAACCAATGGAGAGCGTCAGCAGCGTGATAATCGTTACAAGAGAAGCCTTCATCACGCTTTTCATCATCGTCGTCTGGAACTTCACACCTCTGGCTTTGGCGCCAAGCACGTAGTCCTTGCTGAGTTCATCAAGAACCGTTGCGCGAACCTGCCGCAGATATTTGGCCGACATGGCGATAGCCAGCGTAATGGACGGGAGCGCCACGCTCTGCAGACTGACGTCCCTGGAAATAACCGGGAACCAGTTCAGCCGGATTGCGAAGAAATACATCAGCAGCAGGGATACAAAAAAATTAGGCAGAGAATTCCCAATGAAGCTTGCCGTGCGGATTACATAATCGGCCGCCCTGTTCTGGTTCACAGCCGACCAGATTCCAAGCGGGATCGAAACGATCACCGTCAGCAAAATGGAAACGACGGCCAGCAGCAACGTAGCAGGCAGTTTGGATACAAACGTTGAAAAGACCGGTTTCCCGGAGACATAGGAAACCCCCATATCTCCGCGCGCCAATTTTCCGAGCCACGTAACGTATTGGACGATAAAAGGCTTGTCCAGGCCCAATTCCTCTCTGGCTGCGTCAATCATCTCCTGCGAGACCGTACCGTCGGTATTTTCCATTTTTTGTTCCACCACATCGCTGCCTGCCAGACGCATCATCCCGTAGGACAGGAAGGTAATTGCGAACAAAATCGGAATCAGCTGCAACAGTCGTTTGACAGCGTAGTGTTTCATCATCACGCCTCTTTTCGTTAAAAATCATGGAAAACTACTAAAACAAAAAAGCTACAAAGACTACGGTTCCCTCTGAAACCTGTAAGCCTTCATAGCTTTTGCATTTATTATTATGATTAATTACAATGTAAGCCTGTTATAGTTATCGACAGTGTAAGTCAATCTCCTTTTGCCGTTTATTATTATGACCATTTCGCCGCTTTGACGAATCTAATTCACTCTTGTGATGCTTTATTTTAACACACTTTCGGTTACTATGCAACGTTAAAATTGTAGGAAACGCTGAAGCGGTTCTTCCCGGATAAGTACGAAGACTGAAAAACAAAGAACCACAATATAAAAATTTGCGAATATAAAAATTATAATAGTAAAACCGGTATCACGTTGCGTGTGATACCGGTTTTTGTTATTACGTTTGCTATGTAATTTTAATGTCATTACCTCTATTTGTCGCTTATATATCTCATGGAAGGAACGCCGCCTACGATACCGTTCTTATCCTTGAACTCGCCGACCTTCTGCATCAGGTCGAAGTAGCAGTCCCAGTAATTAGCAGACTTGGTCCAGACGCGGATCGTATAAACCACCGCGTAATCCGTGTAACCGGAAACCCGCACGAAAGGCGCCGGATCCTGTAACGCGGTGGGCGTATCTTTCACGGCTTGCAGCACGGCAGCGTAAACATCTTCAAACTTATTGGCGTAGCCTGCTTTTGTCTCAATGTCTACGCGACGTAATTCTTCGGAAGAGAAGTTGGTAATCTTACCACCCATGGCTTCCGAGTTGGGAACGATGATCAGCTTGTTGTCGATGGTCAGTACTTTCGTGCAGAGCATGCTGACTTCTTTCACAAAGCCTTCGATACCGGCGATGGCAACATAGTCGCCAACCTTAAAGGGTTTGGTAACCAGAATGAGGAACCCGTTGGATACGTTGGACAGGGCGCCCTGCACGGACAGGGAAATTGCCAGGCCTAACATACCTACAACAGCCAGGACAGATGCAATGGGAATTCCGATGCTTTCCGCTACTACGCAAAGGGCCACAAAGTTCAGGATCACTTTAACGAGTGCTTTCACAAAGCCCCGCACCGTGGTTTCCAGTTTAAAGCGGTCCAAGATCTTGTCGATGAGGGGTCCCATGATCATACTGATGATCCGGTTGAAGATGATCAGCAGGATCAGGCCCTGAATGACGGACCCCACGCTGATGGCGCCTACTTTAAAATCCAGTATCTGCTGCGCTGTGGCAATAATTTGATTCATGATTGTTTACCTCCTTATAAAAATAAAGTATCAGCTATCTGATACTTTATTATAGCACATTCACCGCACACAGGTAACAAAAAAGCAGTTTTTTATTTAATATTTTCCAATATCTGTTCCGCCCGCAGGATTTCTTCCAGCTGTTTCAACACTTCCCGGTTATAATGGTTGACTGCGGATTCCCGTTTTAAAATGGAAAACGTAAGCTCCCTGTCCTGTTTTTCTTTCAGCAGCGAGGTGTAACGGTTTACAATCAACGCCAGTTCCGCCGCTTTCAGGCAATTTTGCCGTTCCAGTTCCGGACGGAACGCTTCGTTATTGTCCACCGGCGCATTTAAAAAGCGCAGCACCGGCTGAAGCCAGCGACCCATATACAATCCGTCCGTCAGGGAAATGACCTGCTCCACCGTCAGGTTTGTCCTTTTTGCCAGTTCGGCAGGCGAAGGAAACATAACAGCAATACGCGCTTTTTGCGCCATAGCCCAGTCCCAGTTCAGGGATTCCAGCAGTTTATTGCAATACACCATATTCGGCGCATTGATATTCGTGGGCTGTCCCAGCAGAAGCTGCCCAAACCGTCGGAACGCTTTGGCTACATTGCAGCTTTCTTCCAGCGTGTCCTCGTAGAGCTTTTCCTTTAACAGTTTCTGGATGATCGCTTTCACTTCATTATAATTTATGGGCTTTACCAGAAAATTATCGGCTCCGACTTTGTAACCGTGGATGCGGCTTTCCAAATCCTCCAGCGCGGTCATCATGATCACCGCAATGGAATGGGTGCGCCCGTCCCGTTTCAGTTCACTGCACACCTCATAGCCGGACAGACCGGGCAGCATAATGTCCAGCAAAATGATATCCGGTTGTTCCTGCCGGGCAATTTCCAGACAGGAACGGCCTTCCGTCGCCTTCAGCGCCGTATAGCCCCAGCTTTCCAGCACATCCTTCAGCATACTGCTTAACTGTTCGTTATCATCTACCACTAAAATTTTCGGCATTCCTTTTGCTCCTTATAAACGATAAGAAACTGCTGATTAATTCATACAAGTGATGGCCGGTGTATGATACGAATTACTTCGGTAATATGTACCAACCCCGGTCCGCCTTACGCGTCCGTTTGTTGCGTTGTTACAACATTTTCATGCAATAACAAATCCTGTTCCACCGGAAGCAGCAGAATGGCTTCCGTTCCTTTCCCTGGCTCGCTCTGGAGGGAAATCATACCATGGTGAAGTTCCGCCAGTTTCTTGACAATCGGAAGTCCCAGCCCTGTACCGGGCCGTTCTTTCGTCATGGGATTTTCAATCTGCTCAAACTCTTTAAAAATCCGCTCCAGATTCTCCCGGGCCACGCCGATTCCCTGATCCTCGATACTGATCCGCATCTGCCGCGATTCTTCCATCTTCTGCACGCGGATGAAAATCCGGCTGTCAGGCGGCGAAAACTTCAGGGCATTGGACAGCAGATTGTAAATAATCTGCCGCAGCATTTGCGGGTCGGCCACAATTTCAAAATCGTCCGGTTCAAAGGAAGTCTGCATGATGATGTGAGCATCGGGGCGGAAATTGCGCATTTCATTAACAATCGTTTCCACAAAAGCATGAATGGAAAATCGGGAAAAATCCGCTTTGGTCTTTCCTGAACGCAGGCGGGTCAGATCCAAAAGGTTATTGATCAGCGTCAGCAGATGGGACCCGCATTCCGAAGCATGATCCACATAGCGGAACTGTTTTTCATTCAGCGTACCGCCGTACCCGCCCTTCAGAAAATCACAGGCATTGATAATAACACACAGCGGCGTTCGCAGCTCATGGGTGATGTTGGAAAGGAAACGGTTCTTTGTTTCATTCAGCTGTTTCAGTTCTTCCACTGCGGATTCCAGATCCTTGGTACGTCGCCGCACCAACAGTTCCAGATGCTTCTGGTTCTGCCGGACCTGAGCAGCCATCAGCCAGATCAGCGGTGCGAAAAGCACAAAACAAAGCAGACCAATGACCATGGTCTGCTTCCGGTTATCTTCCACAATGCCGGAAAACTGGTCTTCCTGCAGACCGAAGCTGATATATCCCACCAGATCGCCGGAATAATTCTTAATGGGATGGTCAATAAACAAATGGGGAATCCCCCGCAGATATACCTTACCGGAATAGGTTCCGTCAGCGGCTTTGGAGCTGGTAATGGAACCGGCTTTCTGCCCGACGATCCAACTCCGGTCCTCCCCCTCGGTAGATTTAGTGGAAACATGAACGCCGTCTACCGTCAGCACCAGAAAACCGTTGGTCGCTTTCGAACTAATATAGGAAGGAAAGTAATAATCACTGTTGCAGATACCAATCAGCACCATGCAGGCAATGACCTTGCCGGGATCGCCCGTATCCATAACCGGCACCATGGTCACTTCGCAGAGAGCCTGCTGCATGTACTCCCCTTCGCCGGCGATGCCCTGCTTCAGTTCTACTGTAAACTTTTTAAATTCTTTGCTGCCTTCTTCGAACAAATCGCTGAGGGGCATCTTTTCGTTGACATTAATGGGTCTGCCTGTCCGGCAGACCTCCCGGTTCAGACTGCCCAGCCTGCTTTCTGGGTTAAAACGGATATCGGATGCTGACCGGGCAATAATATGACTGTCAGGATTCAGCATCACAGCATAGTCAACTCTGTTAAAGTTGTTGCGTAAAAGCGCCAGCTTCTCTTCCAGAACCCTGGTGTCCTGCTGTTCCACTGCCTGGGGCGTGCTCACCTCCTGCGCTATACAGGTAGCGGCTTTTTGGATACTGCCCTGCCGCTGCTGCATCTCGCTGATGACGATTGCCAGCGTAGAGCGCAGATACCGGTCCTGGTTCCGGCTGAACTGTTCCTCCAGATAGCGGGTGGAAAAGAACGTGATCAGCGCAATCGGCAACAGAACAAACAGGGAAATGGTAAAAATCAGCCGGACCGTTAAATCATGATACCATTCATTCAGCAGTCCGGATATTCGTTCAATCAGTTTCTTCATTATTAATCGTATCTGACGCTTCCGCTCCGTTAATCTTATTATAATAATACACTACAATCTGCATCCGATCATGCAGGTTCAGTTTCGCAAGAATGTTGCTGATATGGGTTTTTACTGTTGTTTCACTGATAAACAGCTGTCGGGCAATCTGTTTATTGGTATAGCCCTTGCACAGCAGCTGCACGATTTCCTGTTCCCGTCGGCTGATGCGTTCGTCCCGTACGTTGACCGGAAGCGCGTCCTCCTGTTTCTGCGCCGCATCTTTCTGTGAAACGGTACAGTTTACGTTCAGCAGGCGCAGCATGCTTTCCAACAGCATCAGGATATTCCAGGTAGTCTCTTTATTGTAACTGGTAATATGGAATCGCTGTTTCAGATTTTCGGGAATGGTGCTGTTTTCATACGTGAGGCCCCCAATCCCGGCAAAAGCGGTCAGCCGGTTATTAAAATAAACCGGAACATACAGGCAGGCGATTCCGAAAGGACACACATGGATAAAGGATTCCCCTTTTTGCATAGTGTCCATGTCCATCTGGAAATTTTCCTGACAACGTACCGCATGTTCTTTTTGAATGGTAAAACAGAACAGGGAATTCTGAGAACCAACCGTTAACGGATTTCCATCCATGTCAAGGAAAATCATGCTGACCCCGTAGGCTCTGGCAAAATTATCCTGGAAAGTCTGAAGTTTGTCTTTACCAATGAATTGAATCCACTGATCAGCAGAACCTGTCTTCTTTTTCATGATGATGCCCAACCTCTTTTATGCTAACACTAAAAAATAATTCTACAGTAGCATTCTTCACCTTCCACAAGTATATGCAATAGTTGGAATTTGCGCAATACATAAAGGGTTTAAGATTTGTAGCAACCGTTTTGCTAATTCTAAAGTATTACTACTTTTGGCATAGTTTTATTTGTATTTCTAAAAGTTCATACCCTTGTCAGAAAAAATACATCGCAAGAATTACTCTTATGGCACGCTCGTGTGTTCCCATCATACTTTCAGTCAATGCAGGATTACGCCAAACGTGTTACTCTATAACTGCAACTGTGAGACGCAAGTATGTGGGACTCATTAAAAAGGAGGAGTTATTATGGCTCAGTCCACAAAATGTCTTATTCTTCTCGCGGTGATTGCCTTATTCTTCGTTACCGAAATCATTCCTCTGGCAGTTACCGCTATGGCCGGCTCTATCGCCTGTGGCCTGTTGGGATTTATCCCGGCAAAACAGGTATTCAGCGGCCTGTCCAACTCCACCGTGGTTCTGTTCGCAGGCATGTTCGTTGTAGGCGCTGCCATGTTCTACACCGGCCTGGCCCAGAAAATCGGTGAAACCGTCGTTAAACTTACCGGTACCGGTGAAAACAGCCTGATGATCGGCGTTATGCTGGTCGGCGCGGGGTTATCCTCCGTTCTGTCCAACACCGGTACGGCCGCCTGCTTACTGCCTGTAGTATTGGGCGTGTGCGCAGCGGCAAAGATTCCTGCTTCCACCGAACTGATGCCTCTGGCATTCGCCTGCGGCCTCGGCGGTATCATCACCCTGGTAGGTACGCCTCCCAACATCATCGCTTCCGGCGCTCTGGAACAGGCTGGCTATCGTGCATTCGGATTCTTTGAATTCGCGAAGATCGGTATCCCCCTGACCCTGGCTGGTCTGGTTTACATGATGTTCATCGGCAAACACCTGCTCCCGAAACGTGTCATTTCCGAAGATACGGAAGTGGAACAGGAAATCGAAGCCAACGAAACTTCTACCAACAAGATGATCGTTTCCGGCGTTATCCTGTTAGCCGTAGTTCTGACCATGGCTCTGGGTATCAAAGGCGTTACCCTGGAAATGGCAGCTATCACCGGCGCTATCGTTGCTGTACTGACCGGCTGCTTAACGGAAAAACAAGCGTATGCCTCCATCGACTGGGTAACCATTTTCCTGTTTGCCGGCATGATGCCTGTATCCTCTGCTATGAGCAAGACCGGCGCCGGCAAAGTTATCGCTGAATGGGCAGTAGGTCTGATGGGCGGAACCCCGTCCCCGATGATTGTGACTGCTGTACTGTTCATCCTGTCCTGCGGTCTGACCCAGTTCATGTCCAACACTGCATCCGCCGCGCTGCTGTGCCCGATCGGTATCGCAATTTCCAAACAGCTGGGCGCTGATCCGGCAGCCGTTCTGATGGCTATCGCCGTTGCAGCATCCTGCGCATTTGCGACTCCGGTAGGCACGCCTCCGAACACCCTGGTATTAGGCCCCGGCGGCTTCAAATTCATGGACTACGTAAAAGCAGGTACCGGTCTGGTAATCGTTTGCTTCGTTATCTCCCTGATTCTGATTCCTATGTTCTGGCCCTTCTTCCCCGGCAAATAATCTACGAAGAATCATCCATTACATAAGGTTTCAGATCATCTCAGTTTTGTCCCGGCTGCCGTGGCTCACAGGCGGCAGCCGGTATATCCCAAAGTTTTGCAGTTGCGCTTTTTTCATTTCGGATAAATCGCAAAGATTATCCAACCGTTTAACTGAAACAAAAATTGTGTAAAGAATCGAGGACGTATTTATGGAAGCATTAATTGTTTCTCTCCAGTCCGTATGGAACGACTCCGGTTTCGAGGGGTTGACCAGCGGTAACGTAATCATGCTCCTGGTAGGCTTGATTCTGCTCTACCTGGCTATCGGCAAAGGTTTCGAACCTCTGCTGCTGTCCAACATCGCCTTCGGCTGCCTGTTGGGCAATATTCCTAAGACCGGCTTCTTTGATGAACCCG
>NZ_CADBFF010000017.1:0-62072 GCF_902793885.1 uncultured Succiniclasticum sp. | reverse complement strand
ACACACCAAACCAACTGTTTGAAAAAGAGTTAGACCGAATTTATATGGTTTGATGGGATTTTTTAAGAAGTGTGCAACTTCTTATTGCAATTTACGAATTGAATCAAATCTTCCTTATTGTAACTATTTCTCAAATTACGCATATCCTGTTTGTCTGCCCAGTCGCTTCGATAATCAACATAGCTTTCAAAATGGTTATAACCTATAGTTAGTTTATCTGTAATATTGTAGCCAACGTCTAAACTTCTTTTATCATTTCTTATAAGGTTATAATCATAGGTTCCTGTATGATTGCCTTTTGTGTTTACTTTGTGTTCTACAACCGGTCTCTCCGAAATGCTCAGATCTTCAATCCTGCCCCAACGTTTAAAATCATAATTCACATGGAATTTATCATTTCCGACGCCAACAGAAGCCTTACGTTGACCATAATTACCGGCGCCAAGAGTTACATAATTACTCCCTTTTTTCTTGGTTATTATATTGACTACCCCACCCATGGCTTCGGAACCATACTGAATTGAACCGCCACCTTTGACGATTTCAATTCGTTCAATAGCCTCTGTAGGAATAGCATCAAAAACGTATTTATTATTTAAGTTAATCGGATTACCATTAACCATAATCAAGGTTCCCTTACCAAAACCGCGGATATTAATATCCGATGTCATGGTAGTCATGGGAGCGCCCCCGGGGAAATAATTGTTGACTTCAATTCCATTTACAGCCCGTAAAGCATCAAAGGCATTAGTAGCACCAGAGTTGACAATTTGTTGGTGAGTTAAAACTTCAGTACTTGCAGGAACATCTACATCCCTTTTTTCTGTACGGGTCGCAGTGATTACCATGGGGTTCAGTTCAAAAGAACTCAACGCTTCATCCACTTCATTTTTTTCCTCTGCATACACGCTTGCCCCACCATAGAGCACCGGAACAATTGTCCCGCAAATTAACGCGGTCATCAACATACTTTTGGACAATTTCGTTTTCATAAGAAAACTCCTTTCAAAAAAATAATTAAAAATAGAAATACAATTTATTGAAAGCGCTTCCTGCAGCCAGTCTTTCATGGTCCTGCAGTACTGCACCTGCAACCAAAATAGATGGATTATATTCGGAATCTATTAAAAGATACCCCGATAATTTACTGACAGATAAACCTCAGGAGCTAAATCAGTTAATCTGTTTTTGTTGATCACGGCACGCTGAATGTGAGAGAAGCAAAGTAGTTTTCCTGATTCACTTTCTCTTTCATTGCGTCAGAAGCAGGTAATTCCAGTTTTGTTTTCACTACCCACACTCCCCAATGGTCGATGCGCAGCTTTGCGATCCCTTTTTCATCTGTCGATACGGTACAGGATGCCGCGTCATCGTTTGAATAGCCTTCATACATGGCATATACCTTCTTATGCTGCACCGGGTTGCCGTTAAACAACACTTTAAGAAGCATTTCGCCGCCCCGGTTGTTGGTAATCGCATACGGATTAGTGAGAGGGATAATCTCAAGTTTGTGGCCAAAGGCATGGGACAGGTTATCCGTGTTTCCGGTTCCGGATAAAACCAAAGATTTTGCAAACTGCTGTGAATAGGTACTGCTCACAACATCCTTACGCCCTTCTTTAGTCCCTTTAGCCAAAACTGTCTTTCCGTTTTCTCTATAAGATGTGTTATACGCATCCCTCCGGGTAGCAGCAATCACATACAGACCTTCTTCTTTAAGTGAAAGCTGTTTAGCCGCAAAACCGGTTGTTTCCAAAGTAACATTTTCAGTTTTCGCGGAAGGCGACAATACAGTAATATTTGTGAAATCTTCCGCTTTCACAAAACTGTCTACCGGGAAATGATGTCCCCAGCCCATATAGATTTTTGTTTTTGCGCCGGAACGCGCTGAAAAATCCGGCGTGTAGTCCGTGCAATTGATCCACAGTGTATGCGCGCTTGCTGTTGCAGATAACACTACACTAAAAAGCATAGACAACAGACAACTTTTTTGGGGAACAAAAATTTTCATTAGAATATCCTCACAATACAGGCATTAGCCGAGAAATTAAAATACATTTTAATTAATATTTAATATCATTAAAAATAATTTATGTTATAATAACATGTTTTTTCCATAATGTAAACCAAAAATTTATCACAAATATGAAATAAATTAAAAAGTATACTATATCTTATTAAGATATAGTCCTATATATTATATTGTCATGAATTTAGCTATAACGTTATTTCATTTGATCCATTTACAAAGCACACTTCGATATATATTGTCTTTTCAACATACTGTTTCTCAATCCCTGTCCAAAATCCGGGTGTAAAAACACCCGGATTTTTTTCGTGAAACCGCATGTTTACTGAAGTTATACCCTACGTACTCATTAATATATGATAGACAGCGATTTGTATCAGTAATCGTAACCGTCAGACTGACAATTCAAACTGCCTGAGAGTGGGGTCATGGGGTTTTGCGTGAAAATCCGGACCCTTGCTTTTGCCCCTGTTCTGCTGTATAATACGGTTCTGTCGGGAGAATACCTTTCTCACGTGGTTCTCCCGCTATTTCTGTGCAGGAAAAGAGGTTCTGACTATTAATACCAAACATTATGACAAAAACCAAAAACTCACCTTTCGCATTGTCGATTCCCCTATGGGCATCGGGAAGAGTTCCTCCTTACTGGACTATCTCCGGTTTGGAGCGTTCTATTTTAAAGATGAGTCTTATATTGAATCTTTGCGGCGTACCGGTTTATTTAACGATCTGCAGAAAGCCAGGTTTATCATCTTTGTATCAACCATCAGGGAACGGGACGAACGTTTTCTGCAGAAGCTGAACGCAAAATGCCCGGGAGAGCCGCCTTACAACAAAAACATTTTGGACTTGATCCGCAGCGGCGAAAATATTGTCACAACACAGTCTTTGTTCGGATTCTTCAATGATGAGACCATTGAGGCTTTCCGCAAAAGCGATTGTGTCTACCATGCGTTTTTTGATGAGATTCCTTCCCTGTTCCGGGGAGTAATTGGCGGCGCGCAAAGACTGGACACGTTCGACGGCATCACCCGCTTTGGCACGGCCGATGTGCTGCTGATGCAGCAGGAACATATGATTGTGAACAAAAACGGCAAGGTAGAATTCAATCCGGATTGCGATTATAACCGCAAAAGCAAGGAGTATAAGGTTTTTGATGCGGTGAAAAACCTGAGCCGCAGCTGTACTTTGTACCCTTCCGGCGACAGAGATGGCCGGTTTACTTCCATTGTGGCTTTTGCAAAGCGGGAACTGTTTGCCTGCTTTAAATTTTGCTGGTTCTTCTCTTACCTGACCCGCGGCAGTATGCTTCACAAATACTGTCTGCTGAATGACATTAACCTGGAGTACTATCACATTAAAGGCAGACTTATGATGAGGAATCCTGATGGAGAATATACAGAGACATATCCGGAGGGAATGGAGCGGCTTGTAATTCTGGACGACAAACTCTTTAATATGGAAAGCAGTTTATCCAAAGAATGGTATAAGCGGCTGCGTACCGATAAGACCGGACGCGGTCTGAAAACGCTGAAGACACGTTTCCGAAACGCCTACGCGTTTATGCGGGCTCATGGTGTGCGCGGCAACACGTTCCTGTTTACTACGTTTAACACATACAAAGATATGCTGCAGAGCGACGGCAAACACTATCCCACCCTGAAACGGTTTCTCCCCTGCAACACGAAAGCCACTAACGATTACAGCAACTGTACCGGTGTAGCCTATCTGTGCAACCGTTTTTACGATGTGAACTGTACTAACTTTCTGGCGCAGCGAGCCAAAGAGCAAAACATCCCGGAACTGGAATTTGATAATGACAATTACGCGTTGTCCGAACTGTTGCAGTTTATCTGGCGCTCCAATGTACGCGTAAAAGATTCGGACAAACCGGTGTACGTGTGGGTGCCGGATAAACGAATGCGAACGCTGCTTCAGAATTTCCGGCAAAGGGCAATGGAAGTAAAAATGAAAGATTTAGAGAATCTTTAAAACATAGAAAAAGCGGCGCAGGTATGCGCCGCTTAGGAAAGACATTTGCTTTGCTTGGTAAACAAATTTATTAGAAGGAATAGTTGTAGGTAAACATACAGTTAAATGGCATACCCCAGTTTTCATATTCGTTAATTACATCGTCTTTATCAAGAATATTATTTAGCGAGAATTGGAACGAATGATGGTCATCTGCCTTGTAAATGAAGTTAGCGTTTAACAAATTACGGTTTGATAACGATCTGGGAGTACCGCCATAATCAGCATATTTTTTGCCATCAGTGTTATAATAAGAATTTTGTCTCTTGGCGACTAACAGATAATTCAGGTTTGCAGTTAGTTTTCCAATTTGGTAATCAACTCCAGCAGTGAACTGCAATTTAGCCTGATCCTGAACAAAAGACGCCCCATCGTCTTCTTTCTTTTTCGGGTCAGCTAACATTAAACCAAATCGCATCTTTAAATTATCATTAACATTTTGCGTATATTCCAGTTCAGCACCTGTATTCTTCCATTTACCAATATTAGATAAATAAGCAGTGGATTTGTCAGCGGGGTCTGCAAATTTCCAGTCAAGCTTAGCGTCCAAATCCATATGGAATACGTCAAACTTCCAAGAGTTTGCCTTATTAACTATCTTCACACCGGTTTCATACGTCCAACCTTCTTGTGGGTTGACCTTTCCATTAGGATTATTGGTATTCCAATATTGGTTCAGCGCCGGCATCTGAAACGCTTTCCCTACGTTAATGTACCAGGAAGCTTTATCGCTTAGCCTGTATAATGTCTGTATCTGCGGCAGGACCTTAGTCTGATTATCGGAATAATCGTCTACGTGCAGCGCACGCAAACCTAACGTTGCCTCAAATTTTGGAGAGAACTGATGCTTATAAGATGTATATAACGCATATGTTTTACGATCGCCGCTTCCATATGTTGTCGCGGACTGCCACGTTTTTGCCTTTTCACGCAGGAAATTAAGCCCTACAATAAGCGTATCTTTGTCACCGTTGAGTTTCCAGCCTTTTTGCGTATCCCATGTCAGGCTTTCAAGATTCCATCTGGACGAATAGTACCAACTCAAAGGGCCAATACTCCAATTTTTGATAGTTCCCCTTTCGGGTTCAACTTTTCTTCTGTTATATGCCAACACGGATTTAAACAAATTATTCTTATCATCGTAAACAGCGCTTATATTATCACGTGTATCCGCATAAAAATAAGCTGTACCCGCACCGGTCAATGCTCCATTTTTTCTTGACCAGGAATCACGATAATACCTTCCCTTTGTATGAGACCACTGAAAGCTTAATTTATCTGTTGGTGATATGGAAACGAAAGCATTATCCTTTGTACTATTACGCAATGACCAACTTGAGGATGACGGTGAAACATAATTATTATTACGGTCTCTGGAACGATAATACTCTTTTCCTATATAAGCCATATAATTTTTACCGGTTGAAGAAACACTCCACTTCTGGTCGTAATTTCCTGCTCCATAAGAAAGAGTTGTTCTGCTTTTTCCTCCCTTTTTGGTAATAATATTAACTACGCCACCCATAGCTTCTGCACCGTACAACGCAGCCTGGGCGCCTCGAACCATTTCAATTTTTTCAATGGCCTGTACAGGAATGCCTTCAGTGCTATTATAGTTCATAAGGTTAATGGGTGCGCCATTAACCAGTACCAATGTACCTTTATCCAATCCTCTTATGGTAATACGGCTGGCACTGCCACCATATTCGCGGCCACCCGGTCCATAGGCTTTATTGACGACACCTACCTGCCGCTCAATGACTTCATAAGCAGTCTTGGCTCCGCTGCGTTCAATATCTGCAGCCGTAATTACAGACGTACCTGCAGGTGTATCAAGGTCACTTAATTCCGTACGCTGAGCTGTAATAACCATCGGGTTCAACTCAAATGTTGCCAACGCATCTTCTTCGGCTTTCTTTTCCGCCGCATAGGCACTGGTTCCGCCAAAAAGTACCGGAACGATTGTGCCGCAGATCAAAGCGGCCATCAACATACCTTTTCGACTTTGTTTCATTTTTTTACACTCCCTTAATAAAATAAAAATTTATTGTATGCGTTTCCTGCAGCCAGTCTTTCATGGTCCTGCAGTACTTTGCAGTGCAAACTACAAATTCATTTCTTACTTACTTAACAGCGACGCTTTCTGCCCGCCTTCTTCCGGCGCAGCACCCTCTGTTACAAACTGCTGGCAGATTTCATACATGGCTTCTGCAAAAGACTTTTCCGGAACCGGCACGAAGCCGGTTTTATTTTTTTTGGTTTCAATGATGCGGTTCTTATTGGTGAACACCCGCATCTCTGTCACCGTATAGGTTTTCTCCGCCATGTTGTACTGCATATCCAGCAGACAGTACTGCAATTTTTCCTTGCCTCTCAGTTTGGACGCATACTGCTCCTGCAGTTTTTTCAGTATTTTTTTATCGGTAAACAGTGTTTTGACGGTAGCGCCCACCAAATTAGTATCCACAGTACCTTTTTTATCGGCAATGTAACCCAGGGTGCTCATGTCGTAAGCATATAAGCCTAAATCATTTTCCAGGATCAGCGACCAGCGGGCGGCTTCCTTTTCTTCTTCGCTCATGGGCGGTTTAGTGCTGATGCTCCAGTCCATGGGATTCTCCGGCACTTCTTCCACCTGCCTGCGGGCAGCCAGAACGGAAGACTGCAGTGTCAGTAAAAGAGTCACCAATAACAGCAACGCTATCTTCTTCATTGCTTTCCTCCATATTTAAAACAATATACAATTTGGAAAATTATTTAAATGATAATATTTCTTATTAAATTCCATTACATATTAAACTACAAAACTGTCAACTTGTCAAATATATTTCACATTTTCGCAAAATCATTTCTGTGTTTGTTACGAAAAACTCTTTCCTAGCAAATTTAAATTTTGAGATTTAAAATAACTACTGTATTTACACAATCTTCCGGCAAAAATGATTGCGAAAAAGACTGACCGTTCTTCCATAATCGTGCAAAGGATGATATAATTTAGAATATCTTAATAAGAATTTTTATTTTTAACAAATAATCTTAATTGTTTTTTATTTTAAGTTTTATGCGTTAGCGAAATACGATAGTGATTTGTATTTCATCCTTTCCTGCATACATTACAAAGCGTGCACTACGGAGACTGCCATGGACGATTTATCTAACTTTTTTAAAAGCCTTCTGCAAAATATAAAAGGCTTTTTTCTGCAAATCAAAAACCGGATTCCCAATCTGCGCTGGCAATTACAGAACAACAAGCCGTTAGCTTTTCTTTGCATCGCAGTGCTGGGCATCCTTCTCTTTTCATCCCTTAAAGGCCTGGTCAAAAGCTCGGCTTCCGCAGACCGCAAACCGTTAAAGGTGGAAGTCCATACCAAAGTGCTGGCTGAGGAACCCATGTACAAAACCGTCACCCTGTTCGGTCAGACCAATGCCGTTGCCAAAATCATTGTAGTGAACAAGTACGCAGGCATGATTACAGACGTACAAAAAGACTTGGGGGACAAAGTTTCCGCCGGGGATGTACTGGCCCAGCAGGATTTAAAGGATATTAACATACAGGTCAACCGGGCGGAAGCGGATTATAAATCGTACGATGCCTACACGGAACGGTACGACGCAACCTTTAATTCCAATTACCAGAAATATATAAGCGAATACAATCTGAAAAAGACTAACTTTGAACGCTACACGGAACTGTTTAAGAAAGGCGCCGTGTCCAAACTGGCGCTGGATGAAGCAGAGCAGCAGATGCTCAGCGCCAAAGCCAACCTGGATTCTCTGACCAGCCAGAAACTGTATGAAGGAAAACCGGCTTATGTGGCCGAACGGGCCCAACGGGCGGAACAACGGCGCAATTCCATGCTGCTGTTGGAAAACCAGCGGGCGGATATGACCATCCGGGCGCCGCGGGACGGGGTCATCACCTTCCGCAACGCGGAAGCGGGCAGCTATGTGCAGGCGGGTTCCCACCTTTTTACCATCGTGGATAACAGCAGCCTGCATCTGGACTGTCAGGTTTCCGAATACGACGCAGCGCTGCTAAAGACCGGGGAATCTGTTTCGGTTCTGGTGGAATCGCTGGGGAAAACGTATCCGGGAAAAATCACCTTTGTAAGCCCGGACAAAAGCAAAGAAACCAAAAACTACCTGGTACGCGTCGCATTGGACAAAGCAGACGGCCAGCTGAAGTCCGGCATGTTCGCGAAGGGTTCCCTGCGCTTTCTGCAAAAAGAAAAAGCGCTGTTCATAAATCGCAGCGCTGTATTAGAACTAAACGGCAAACAGTATGCTTTTGTATTAGGCGAGGATAAAAAAGCACACCGCAAAACGATCCGGCCCGGTATCCGCAATACGGAAGACCTGGAAATCGTAAGCGGCCTGAAAGCAGGGGACAAAGTCATCACCGATAACGTGTCCCGCCTGCGGGAAGGCCTGGAAGTTACCGATCTGGGCAAAAAGGATGAAGAAAAATGAATATAACCAAATTTTCCATCCAACGCCCCATCGGCATTTCCATGATCTTTATGCTGATCACGGTGCTGGGTCTGTTCAGTTATTCCCACATCGGCGTGGAACTGCTTCCGGATGTAGAGTCACCGTACATCAGCTGTATTGTGGAGTACCCCGGCGCCAGCACGGAGTCGGTAGAACAGCAGCTGACCAAACCGATTGAGGACGTCATCTCTACGCTGGAAGGGGTCAAAGAGATTCGTTCCGTCAGCATGACGGGACGCTCGGAAGTGTTTATCGAACTTTCTCCGGAACTGGATCCCAACCTGATGTCCGTGGAAGCCACCAAACGCCTGAACAAAATCCGAAGTTCCCTTCCGGCGGATATTGACGAGCCTGTAGTGCTGAAACGTTCGGCGGAAGAATACCCTGTTATTGAAATTGCGGTTACCGGCAAACAGGATGCCGCGGACCTGCATGCAATGGCAGAAAACACCTTTAAGGAAAAGCTGCAGCAGGCGGAGGGCGTGGCGGACGTTTCCGTCACCGGCGGCGCGGAAAAGGAAATCGCGGTGCTGGTAAACCAGGAAAAGCTGAATTACTACAGCCTGACCCTGAAAGATATCACCGACGCTATCCGCAGTGAAAACACCATGGTTTCCGCCGGATCCGTGTATTCGGAGAACCGGCAGATTTCCGTGCGCCTGGATTCCCAGTATAAAACCGTGTCGGATATTGAACAGATCAGCCTGACCAAAAACGGCCGGACATTTTTGCTGCGGGACGTAGCCGACGTACAGGTAAAAAGTAAACGAAGCTCCCGTTACGCCCGCATGGACGGTAACGACGCTGTCTCCATGGAAGTGTACAAGACCAGCGGCAGCAACATCGTGGATACCGCGGACAACGTATTAAAGAAACTGGAGGAACTGCGCAAAAGTTATCCGGATTACACCTTCACCCTGGTCTATAACCAGGCGACGTTTGTCAAAAATTCCCTGAACAACACGCTGCGCACCTTACTGGAAGGCCTGGTCACCACGGGTCTGGTCCTGTATCTCTTCCTGCGTGGCTGGCGTTCTGCTTCTGCGGTTATGATTGCGATTCCTACTTCCCTGATTGCCACCTTCTTTTTGATGTATGCCGCAGGATTCACTTTCAATATGATGTCCCTCATGGGCATGGCCACCTGTATCGGCATCCTGGTTGACGACTCCATTGTCGTACTGGAAAACATCCACCGTTTCCTGCAAAACGGATACAATGCCAGAGACGCCGCGGAGCAGGGACGGATGCAGATCGGCATGGCAGCGATCGCCATGACCCTGTGCGACGTGGTCGTATTTTTGCCCATCGCTTTCATGCAGAGCGCTACAGGCCAGCTGTTCCGTCAGTTCGGCCTCACCATCGTGTTCGCCACCTTGATGTCGCTGGCAGTTTCCTTTACGCTGACTCCCATGATGGCCTCGAAACTGTATGCCGGCGGCCTGGAAGAACCGCAGGGAAGAGTCTGGGACTTTTTTGACAATCTGGAACGGAATACCATCCGTCGTTATGAAGTACTGCTGCGAAACTGCCTGCAGCATCCCAAAAAACTATTGACAGGCATCATCGCCCTGTTTTTATGCAGCCTGCTGCTGATCCCGTTAGGCATCGTGGGCGCCGAGTACATGCCCAAAACGGATGAAAGCGCATTGCAGGTCAACGTGGAACTGCCTATCGGTTCCAATGCCCAGCAGACTAACGAAGTGCTGCTGCTCTTTGACGACTACCTGCGCACTATCCCGGAAATCAAACACCATATGTCCTATGTGACTACCCTGGAGCGCAACGGCAAAATCTCCATCACGTTATGCAGTAAAAACGAACGTTCCCGCAGTGTCTGGACCATTGCGGAAGACATCCGCGCCTTTGCCCGGAATAATCTCGGCAGCGCCAGAACCCGGGTCAATGTCATTCAGTCCTCTGTGGCCGGCGTTTCCGGCGGCCGCAACCTGGTGCGTTCGCCTTTACAGATAGAATTAAAAGGCTCCAGCATGGAAGTACTGGCGGAAGAATCCGCCAAAGTGGAAAAAATTTTAAGAGAAACAAACGGTGTCAAAGACGTAAAAAATTCTTATGTAGAAGGAAACCCGGAACTGAAAGTGGTGGTTGACCGAGACAAGCTGGAATATTACGGCGTCAGTTTAAGCCAGGTGCTTCGGTCCTTTGCCTCTGCCATCACAGGGCAGCGGGCGGGCGTGCTGGCCAACGATGAAAACAACCATGGCAAGGATACGGATATCAATGTCCGCTTTGCAGGTGGCGAAGGTTACCAGATGGATGAACTGAAGTCCATCCCCATCCCCGCAAAGACAGGCAGCGTATATCTGGGAGACATTGCGGAAATCAAAGAAACGGTAGGCCCCACCACCATCCGGCGCCTGAACAAGGAACGCTTCATCAACGTGCAGGCTAACCTGACAGACCGGCCCCTGAACGAAGTGAAACAGGAAGTTGAGCAAAAAATAAAAGCGGCCAGCCTGCGCTGCCGCTATGAATTTTCCGGCCAGACGGCCACCATGAACACTTCCTTTAAGGAAATGATCATGGCATTATCCATGTCTCTACTATTAATATATCTGTTGCTGGCGGTCCTGTATGAATCCGTCTTTACCCCCTTTATCCGGATGTTCTCTTTGCCTTTGGGCATCATCGGTTCCATTTTCTTCCTGCTGTTCACCAACAACACCATCAACCTGTATTCGTTGATCGGTATTCTGGTCATGGACGGCCTGGTTGCCAAAAACGGCACACTGCTGTTAGACTACACCCTCACCCGGATTCATGAAGGCCTTTCTCCTCTGGAAGCGGTAGTGGAAGCAGGCAAGGTCCGGTTAAAGCCCATCTTCATGACCGCCATCACCATGGTAGTCGGCATGCTCCCCACCGCCCTGAGTCTTTCGGAAGGCTCCGAGACTCGTGTCAGCATGGCCTGGGTTATCATCGGGGGTATGATTACGTCTACTGTATTTACGTTGTTTGTGATTCCCGTGCTGTTCCTGTGGCTGAAGAAGCATTTCCCGAAGAGGATATAACACAATAAATCTTTTCGCCATATAACAAAACCAAAGACGGCATACATTCCATCCATGTTTGCCGTCTTTGCGTTTTCAGTTTAAAACCAGATATTCAGTTGCTAATAGTCAGAATATCAAAAGTGTCAGACACCACTTTTCCCGTTCCCGGATTCCAGTCAAACAGCAACACTGCTTCTTCCCCGCTGTGTAATAATTTTGCCTTTCCGTTTTCAACCACTGCGCTCTGGCCAGGTGTCATGTCCATCCACCTTGGATTTCCCGTTTGGTTGCAGACCACTACAGGCAAACCCGTCCGCTGTGAAGCCAGTTCCCAGCTTGGCAGCGGATTTCCTGTTTCTTTGGCAGGCGGCCAAGCAGCTATATCGACAATAATCTGCGCGCCTTTGTCCGCCAGAACGCGGGGATAATTTAAAAACCAGATATCAGAGCAGACCAATACTCCTGTTGCCACACCACTGCAGGCAACAGGATTCAGTTTATTATCGTTAGTGGACCAAACCTCTGCGCCAAAACCTACATGGGCAGACATTTTGTTGTGCCGTCCCACCGGTTTGCCGTCGGGAGCGAAAACCAGGCAGGAATTCCTGTAACAGTCCGCCTGTTTATCATAATCACCGGCGCCCAGGAATAAGTAGGCGCCATACTTTTTGCACGTCTCTGTTAAAGACCGGATGTCTTCAGAAGGCTGCGGTTTTATTTTTTCCTTCTGCTTCGGATCAATCACATAAAAATAATACCCCTGCAACGCGGTTTCCGGCGTAACAATCCAGTTGGCCCCGTGCTCACCGGCAATGTGAATTGCTTTTTCTATTTTTTTAATATTTTCTGCCTGGGATCCCTGGGCTACATCCAGATGACACAAAGCAATACGTATAGATTTATCCGGACTGCCTTTTTTTAAATTGTCCGTATTCGAAGTATTTTCTCCGGTTCCTGCAGCAAAACCCGTACAACACAAAATGAGACAAACAAACAGAAGCAGGATATGAAACTTTTTAGCGAAACCCTTCATGACAATTCTTCCTTTTTCACTTATCTTCTATGCCCATCTCGCTCAATACAGTGATATCACTGTAAACCGTTCTGAAATTATGCTGTTTTTTGTTTCATCCCATTCAAACACCAGCAAAGCATCTTCTCCGCTGTAGGTCAGTTTCGGCTGCCCGTTTTCAATATACACGCTCTGCCCAACTGTAAAATCCAGCCACTCTGTCTTTCCGGTCTGGTTACATAAAACCATGGGCAGACCTGTTTCATTTGAACATTTTAACCAGGATGGCAACGGGTCTCCGCATTCTTTGGATATAGGCCAGCCGGCAATATCCACTAAAATCTGCGCGCCCTGTTCTGCCAGCCGTTTGGGACATTCGATGTACCATGCATCAGAGCAGACCATGATTCCTGTTTTTACATTTCCCACCTGTACCGGTTCTGCAATGGTACTGTTCGTCACCCAGCCTTCTCCGCCATAACCGTGGGAATGGTTTTTACGGTGCTTCCCGACCAGTTCGCCGTCCGGGCCGAACACAAAGCAGGTGTTATAATTGCACTTGTCATTTACGTCATACTCTCCGGCTCCCAGAAATAAATACTGCCGGTTTTTCCTGGCCAGATTCCGCAGCGGAGTTAAATATTCCGCAGGCTGCGGATCCAGTTTCTGCTCCGGGTCAATTTTATAAAAATGATAACCCTGCACTGCGGTTTCCGGCGTAATGACCCAGTCCGCTTTCACTTCGCCCGCAACCTGTACGGCGCGTTCCAGAATTTTCAGGTTTTTTTCAAGGGACCCCATGCTCAGAGTCAGGTGGCATAACATGATCTTCATAACAATGCTTGCCTTTCCCTTCGTTGATTTCTTATTTGTCCGTCAAACTGTCCT
The DNA here is from genome assembly GCF_902793885.1 of uncultured Succiniclasticum sp. Lineage (NCBI taxonomy): Bacteria > Bacillati > Bacillota > Negativicutes > Acidaminococcales > Acidaminococcaceae > Succiniclasticum > uncultured Succiniclasticum sp. The sequence goes on along the minus strand of NZ_CADBFF010000017.1, from coordinate 48,607 downwards.
CATCAATAACAATGTCGGTGGGTACAGATAAATTCAATCATCCTTTACTCATTCTTCTCATCCGTCACGGTAAGCCGCGCGTTATCCGGGAAATCAAATTCTTTTCCATAAGCGCAACGGGCAACCTCCTGCACACAAAAGACAATATCCTGCGAACAGTTATAAATGAACTGCTCCCGGGGATAAATCAGCCGCTTTTCTTTTATAGCCTTTACGGTTTGCAGGGAAGGGTCTTTTAAATAACTGTCAATAAAGGCCTGTGTATCGTAACTGCCCTGACCGGTATAGACAGGCAACAGCATAATATCCGGGTTGATTTTAATCAGCATCTCTTTGGTCAGCTGCTGGCCGTTTTTCAATCCTGCCGCCGCAATCCCGTTGATCACATTAGCTTCCCGGCAGGCATCGTCATAAGCGCACCCAGTTCCGCCATAGGCAGTCATCAGGGAAAGCAAAACAATATTTTTTCGCTGTTCCGGTTTGATTTTACTCGTTTTCTCCCGAATCTCAGCTAACTTTTTATCCATCATCCCTATGAGCTGCCTTCCCTTTTCCGGTTCCCCTATTGCCGCGGCAACCTGTGAGACAGCATCTTTTGCATCCTGAATCGTTTCGGGTGATTTTACCGACACAACCTTTAATCCAAGATCCCGCATACTCTGTATCTTTTCTGCCTGCGTCCAGTCGGAAACGATGACCAGATCCGGTTTCATAGATAACACTTCTTCCGCGCTGGGATTTCCGATTTTTTTAGTAATTTTCTTCGCAATGGGAATAATATTTGACAATACCGGATCGTCCAACAATGTGTTGATTCCCACCAGATGGTCGCTGGCGACCAACCCCAATACAATCTGGTCCGTGTACATGGCGAAGGTCAGAATTCTTTTCGGTTTTGAGGGAAACGTAACTTTGGTTCCGGTTAAATCGGTTACTGAATACGACCCTGTTGTATTCATTTCCTGTTTGCTTTGCGCTGCATTTGTTTTACTGCTGTTTTGCGATTGTGTAGAAGAACTGCAGCCGGAAAGCAATGCTGATATAAGGAAAAATGAAAAAAGAAACAGGGTTAGAATCTTTCTTAAGCGCATAGTTTTGTCCTTTAAAAATACAATGAACTACTGTTAAACTGTATTGTTATATACCCGAAATTTAGACTTCCGCCGGAGACAAACCGCCTCGGCTATGACAATAAATACTTCCAATGTTCTATTCCACAGCCGTTACGAGTAGAAATGGTTATGTTTACCATACGATAATTATATTCAATTTAAAAAGTATTTACAATAATATATGTAACACGGTTAACTCTTTCCGAACACCTCAGGATAGGACATTTTTGCTACTTCTTCCACTGCATCCGCAATGTACTGTGATACGGTAAGCACCAGCGCGCCGGAAATCGTATAGACTTTTCCCTGTTGTACCGCTTTCATTCCCTGGTATGAAGGATTATTCAGTATTTTTCGTTTTTCTCCATCGGGGTTGTGTTTTCCGTCATAGTCCCAGTCGGGCACAAAAATAATATCCGGGTTCAGTTCGACAACTTTTTCCTGGGTGATCTCCATAGCGCTGGGATATTTCAGTTCCAGTGTTGCGTCGCTGACTCCCGCGTGGCGGCATACATCTCCGAAACTGTTATCCGGTGCATAAAATGCCCCCTCTGACCGAAGCTGTATGACACGCTTGCGCTGTGATGCCGGAATATTGGCCAGACGTTGCTGCACCTGTTTAATTCTTGCTTCCATTTTGGCGATGATGGCTTCCCCTTTATCCTTTTCACCTGTCAGGGCAGCTATCTGGCGAATAGACCTTTTTACTCTTTTAATATCTGATGGTGTTTTGTAAATATAGACTTTCAGCCCAAGTTCCCGCGCAGACTGCAGCATTTCCGGCGGATGAAAATCCGGTATGATCACCAGATCCGGCTTGAATGCCAGTACGCCTTCCATACTGTTTCCCTGCACCCGGTTGGGAATCTGCTTCGCTTCTTTAACAATACTGGAAACGCCGGGATCATCTACCAGTCTTGATAAAGCTACAATACGCTCCGGCTTGACCAATGCTATCAGAATTTCATCTGTACTAATGGAATAGGAAACGATACGTTTAGGTTTTTCGGTAAATTGAAGCGTAAGACCGGTATCATCTGTTATGGTGTAAGAAGATTGCAGTTTAGCAGTGTTTTTTGAAGAGGTACCTGCTTTTTCACTTTTGCGTCCGGGAAAACACATTATAAGCGATACCAGCATTAGTAGGATTATAAAACATTTAACTTTTCTGTGTTTCCATTTATTATTCATCTCAAGCTCTTATTAAACATTCATATCGCATGTTTTAGTTGCGCACACTCATGGCGCAATCAATGAAAAAGAAAGATGAATCGATTTCTCGATTCATCTTTCTTATGTAAATCGTCAGAATGAATACTCAACGCCCGCAACAATAGAACGTCCGGGCATGGTATACCATCGTCCAGCTGTTCCAACCGGATCATAAGATTCTACTGCAGAACATTCAGTATAGAATTTATCGAACAGATTATTCACTTTAATATAAGCTTTTAATTCCTTGATAGGTTTATAATTAACTGCCAAATCAGTTACAACATAATTTTTTGAAGGGAAGAAACCTGGTATAGTGCTATTTCTATCTAAACATGCTCTTGCCATCAAATCAACGTCAAACTTTTTGCTGTTGTATGATAAGCCCAAATTAATTGCATGTTTCGGAACAAAGCCGCTTACATTGTGATTAACATTGCCATCTGTTGTCTGTTTAGTATTCGTATAAGTGTACCCTAAAGACATTGAAAAGCCCTTTTCAAAAGCCTTCTTAAACTGTATATCGAATCCTTTTGCCTTTTCTTTTTCAATATTACCATATTTCCAGGTTGCATTATCATAACCAACAGCATCATGAGATTTTCGATAGAATAAATGAGTTGCCAAGGAAGCAGTGTCATCAAACTTGTGATTCCATCCAATCTCCCATGTATAGCCTTTTTCCGGTTTAAGATTTCTGTTTCCAACGTCATAATATGTGGAAAAATATTGGTAAGCTGTTGGCGCTACGAAGAACCTGTTGTAAGAAAGATACATGTTATTGTTCTTGTCAGCTTCATAACCTACATTAAAGCGAGGAGTAAAGGCACTCCCGGCAATAGAATGATTATCATAACGCAATCCTGTGTTCAAATCCCATTTTTTAGCAAATTTCCATTCATCTTGCAAGAAAATAGCTTTCTTTATAATGGTTTCATTAATGTCTGACCGACCCCACCACATATCTTCAGACGCAAAATCAAATTTATCATGCATGTAATTTAATCCTACTACCAGAGTATTTGAATCACTTAACTTTGCAGTTAACTGATCATCAATTTCCCAACTCCGGGATTTGTACTGAGTAGTAGCAGGAGAAAGATCTGAATACTTGTTATTGAACTTCAAATATTTTAATGCAAACCTGTTAGCAACTTTTTCATTAAACTTTTGATTAGAAATTACAGTCCATTCATCAGTATCTGTATTTCCGTTAGTAATACCGCCACCATAAAACTTATCTTCATATTTAAAATCTGATTTGTACTTGTTATAACCTATAGACAAATCAGTTCCTTCACTAAATTCATTTTTCAAGAAAAAACCAATGGTTTTCGCATCTAAATCTTGAATAATTTTGTCCCCATGTCCGTCTTTAGCGTCACCTAATTTATTAATCTTTGCATTGACACGATAAGTTAATTTTTTATTTTCCGTTGTCCCCTGGGTATAAAGCGCATATTCCTGTGCTCCAAAACTACCAGCTTCTGCCCTGATTTTTGTTACAGGTTCTGCGGTTTGTTTTGTAATAATATTAATAACACCACCTTTTGCATCAGCGCCATACAGAGCAGATGCAGCACCTTTAAGTGTTTCAATCCGTTCGATATTTTCTACTGGAACAAACATAGTTGAAGCCAATGGGGTAATATCAGACTGTGAAACTCTCACCCCATCTACCAACACAACAACCTGATTTGAACCGTTCAATCTAATTGAACTACTCATTTCATGACCGGGACTGCCGTATTCATAAATTACAACACCGGGAACGTCTCGTAACGCATCTTTTACTGTAGTGTAATGACGATTCTCAATATCCTTTGCCGTAATTACACTTAAATTCGCATGCGCATCAAATTCAGTCACGGGTGTTCTCGTCGCCGTCACAACAATCTGATCTAACGTAAATCCCTGCAACGCAGATTCTTCGGTCGTAGCATCTTCCGCATGAGCAACAGTTCCCCCAAACGGTAAAACACTGATTGTCCCGCAAATCAATGCTGTCATCAGCATTCCTTTGGTCAATCTCTTCTTCATCACAAACACCTCTCATTTTTTAAATCATATTTATTGAAAATATTTCCTGCAGCCAGTCTTTCATGGTCCTGCAGTACTCTATTCGCAATCTGCTTTTTTATATGTCGAACCGCAAAATATAGACGTCCTAATAATGCCGTTTCTTGATTGTAACTTTATAAAAAATTACATTTTAATAATATTTATTTTTAATAATATTTATTTTTTATATAATAAACTATATACTTAGAATATAGTCAATATTTTTTCTAATATTTTATAAAACCATTAAATATAAGCAGTTTTAAGCTCAGTTTTAATGCTCAATAATTAACACTTTTTAACAAAAACAAAAGGCGTGATATGAAAACGACGCATTAATTCAAAGCAGTCTGTTCATACCACGCTTTTTGATTTTACTAATTCTCTCTAACTTTTAGTTTTATATTCCCAAATTCCGTACTATATGTAAAATATCTCCCTGAGACAACTGTTTCAGTTTGTAATAATTGGCTCCCATTTCCGCTGCGACCTGGCGGGCAACTCCTAATTTAATATAATCCGTTTCTGTATCAATGACTACGGAAGTTATTTTTGCTTTATGAATCTGTCTTGCCAGCTTCATTGCGCTTTCTACCGGGTCTTCCCCATCCTGCACAACGGAATTAGCGCGCCCGTCGGTTACCAACACCAGTACCGGCTCTGTATCAGGTTCTTTGCGTTTCTGCATGTCCAACGTAATAAACGCCTGGGCCAGTCCTTCCGCCAGAGGCGTTTTACCGCCGGTAGGGAGTTCCGCCAGCCGTTTCTGCGCCAGGTCTACGCTGCGGGTAATGGGCAGCAGTTCTTCCGCCACTTTTCGCCGGAAAGCAATCATGCCCACCTTGTCCCGTTTCTGGTAAGCTTCCTGCAGCATGGCAAAGATGGCTCCCTTCACTGCTTTCATGCGTTCCTGGGCGCCCATGGAACCGCTGGCATCAACTAAAAACAGAAAAGTTGTACCAATCCGTTTTTCCCTGACACGCTGCCGCAGATCCGTCTGCTGGATATTGATGGCGCAGTCGTTTTTCGGGCGGTGCCGTTGATAAGGCGCTGCGGCCCGGATTGTTGCGTCAAAGGCCAGATCGTTCACTTTTTCTTTAGGAAGCTCTGCCCTCACATAGCGCCCCTGTTTCAGGTCTGTTTTCGTCAGGCTTCGTTTACCGCTGCCTTTGCGTTTGATCTGGTCTTTTCCCATATCCAGAATCATTTTGGGAAAGGGGAAATGCATATCGATTCCGTCAACCTTGTCTTCCTGGTTAGAGTTATTTTGCGGATCCTGTTCCGGCGGCTCCTGACCGTCTTCCTCCGGATCCGGTTTATCTTCGTCAGCATTTTCCGCACCGTTGTCCTGTTCCGGCAGCGGGGGCGGCATCATGTCTTCCGAATCGTTATCCGGATCCGCGTCATCGTCTTCCGTGTCCGGCGGTTCCTCGCTGTCCTCTGGTTCTTCCTGAGGCGGCTGTTCTTCCGGTTGGGGTTCCGGGGGCTTGCGCATACGGTGCGGCAGCACATACAGCGCCGCTTCTTCCATATCTTTAGGCAAAATGTAGACCCTCCCCGCCAGTGCCGCTATGGCCTTTGCCGTTTCCAGCAGATACAGATCAGCCCGGTGCCCGGCACAAAACGCCTGGGAACAGTATTGCACCGCCAGTTCCATCATGGCATCGCTGATCTCAACGTCAGGCAACAGTTCTCGTGCTTTGGAAATCTGCGCCTGCAACTGTTCCGTTTTTTCTTTATATTCTGTGCGGAATGTGGTTGCGTCCTTTGCAAAATCCAAAAGACGCTGCATGATTTCTTTGCGCTGTTCTTTTTCTTTCAGGTTTTCTGTTTCCACAAACAGTCCGAAACGGTCCAGCAGGTGATTTGGCAGCACGCCTTCATGGGGATCCATGGTGCCTATTACGGTGTATTCTGTTTTATGGACAAAAGAAATACCGTCCCTTTCCACCCGGTTTTCTCCTGCCATGTTGATATCCAGTACGGCAGTTAGCAGTTCCGGTCGGAGCAGGTTCACTTCATCAATATAAATAATATTTCCGTCAGCCCGGCCCAGCAGACCGGGTTCAAACCGTCTTTCCCCCTGTGTAACCGCATATTCCAGATCAATGCTGCCAAAGAGCATGTCTTCCGTGACGTTCAGCGGCAGGTTCAACAGTTTCCTGTCCCCGGACAGTTCCGCCGCGCCGCGCACAAGCACGGACTTTGCCGTGCCGGTCACACCGCTGATCAGGAGTCCGCCCGCCTTATGATTGACCAATGCGATAAGGATGGCCCGTTTTGCCTGTTCCTGTCCTGTTACGGCAACAAAGGGATAACACTTGAAATAATCAGACATAATTATCCTTCCAGGGCTGCAAGCACTTTTTCCATATCCAGCGTTCCGTCTTCAAAGGGACGGCGCCGCATACGGTGCGGCAGTGCCAGCCTTGCCGCGATTTTCAGGTCTTCCGCATTAACTACCCTGCTACCGCGGAAGGCCGCCATGGTCATGGCTGTCTTTATCATCGTAATATCGGAACGGTGCCCGTCCACTCCCAGATTGATAGCCAGGTCCGCCACCTTATCCAGCATCACGTCCGGCACGGTAACCTCCGGCAGCAGCTTTCCTGCCGCCACGATTTTGTCCGCCAATTCCTCCTGTTCCTTCTGATAAGAAGCAATAAAACCTTCCGGATCCGCTTCATAAGCCAGACGGCGTTTGATGACTTCTTTCCGGTTTTCCCGGTCATGCTCGCCCGTGACCGTTACGGACAAGGCAAAACGGTCCAGCAGCTGGGGCCGGATATCCCCTTCTTCCGGGTTCATGGTACCTACCAATACAAATCTGGCAGGGTGGGAATAAGAAACCCCTTCCCGTTCCACCGTGTTCACACCCATGGCAGCCGCGTCCAACAGCACGTCCACCACGTGATCGTCCAGCAGGTTGATTTCATCTACATATAAAATGTTCCGGTTGGCCTGGGCCAGCAGGCCCGGTTCAAACTTCTTTTCCCCGTGCTTGATCGCATATTCCACATCCAGCGTGCCTACCACGCGGTCTTCCGTTGCGCTGACCGGAAGTTCCACCACACGCATCTTCAGCGATTCAGCTTCTTTCAGTTCACCTGAATGAAATTTTTCCGTACAGTCATCACATAAAAAATTTTCCTGTAAAGGATCACAATGAAAACGACATCCTTTCACCGCTTCCATGGCCGGCAATAATTCCGCCAGGGCACGGACTGCCGTTGATTTGGCTGTTCCTTTTTCACCTTTAATCAAAACACCGCCCAGCGCCGGATTGATTACGTTTAAAATCAGTGACAGTTTCATATCTTCCTGCCCCACAATGGCAGTAAAAGGATAGACTCCTCTGCGTTTCATTACTTCCTCCTTGGGTATCAGTATCTGTTTACTATCAGCTAAACGATTTGATATGTGAGAGAACACTTCACGCCTTTCCCCTGCTGTCCCGTGTCAGCAGTTGGAAAGCTGTATTTTAAGTTTTTCTTCCAGTTCCGTCAATGAACTGTAAATCATTTCATGGGTTATATACTTTGGCTGTATAAAATCCAGTATCCTGCGGGCCGCTTTTGTCCGGAAGGGCTGGTGCCGGTCAATCTGCACGATGTGTTTATACATATCCGCAAAGGTCGTGCGCCGATCATACTCATGCACAAAACTCTTCTGATAGGCGCCTGATAAGGAGCAGCTTAAGTGGACGCCTTTGATCAGTTCCGCCAGTTCGCCCAGGTTCTCAACGGTCCGGCAGACGTAATCCGCCGCTTCTGCTTCATTTTGCAGTTCGGGATTGGTGTTCATCAGGTGCCCGGTATCCAGCATGATGCCCACATTTTTACGTCGGATACGCTCGAAAAAGTATTTCACGTTGTCCGGATCTGTCAGCCGCAGCCCAGGCCACCAGAGATTCTCAAACAGGACGGTTATGTGAGACGGAACAGCCATGGAAACAGCATTGAAAACATCGGCAGCCGCTTCCAGCACTTCCAGATCCGAATACTGAAAATCGAAGGTATAGGTTTCCTGTACATCCGCCTCCGAAACGTGCCAGACCATATATTCCGGTTTTACCACGGCGGCGGCAATCAGATGCTGCTGTATGACCGACAGCCATTCATCCTTGTTCAGGGCGCCGAAGTAACAGTCATTTCTTGCTTTTGCAGACTTGAATTCCCGCTTTAGCCGGGATTTATTGTTCTTCCAGAATCCCACCCAGTACGGCCAGTAAGCCAGATGGACTCCCACGGAAGATTCTTTGAAAGCCGGTTCCGGTGCTTCCTTTCCGTAAATCAGATGTTCGATCCCGTCCAAGCCCAGATATTTTACATATTCCGGTAATGTTTTTCCCGTCTCCTCCAGTTGCTTTACATAATCATGATATACACAGAAATTAAATAACTGCACCATGCTCAAACTTCCCCTCAGACAAATTATATATTTGTGTTTATGAAAAGACACCGCCTGTTTGCAGACTGCAGGTTTACTTTTGCAGAACTGCTAAAAACATTTGCTGCCAGATTTCCGTCATGGACTCCTGGGAAACCTTCTTTTCAATTTTCAAAGGCTTTATGCCGTAGGCCTGTGCCAGAATTCCAAGTACCGCCTCTGCTCCGTCCTTTGTTTCCTTTTCCTGCAGCAATCCCCATAAAAACTGATCCAGCAAATGAATATACAATGAAGTGTATGTCAACATCTTTTCTTCTTTTGCCAGGGCTTCCGCTTTTGCCAGAAACTCAGGTTTCAGCAGAGCATCTCCCTTCTTGCCTGCAACCAGATATTTTTTCCATAACGTAGTCTTGTTCACGCCAAAGCGCTGCAGACGTTTTAACACATTGTGCTGCGATTGAGGATTCAGTCCAGTCTGTTTGTCCAATGCCTTTTTGACCGCTTCTTTAACCGCCCGGCCAATTAACTCGCCCAGTTTGGAATGTTTACCGGCCCCTTCCAGATACAACGGCGATTCACTGTTGGCCACAACAATGGTGGTATCGGTTCCCGAACCGGTAGCGATTCCATTGGAATACTTGCTTCCTTCCAGCAGTTCCTGAATTGCCGCGGTTTTGGCTTCCGTACAGGTCACCAGGGCCCGGGTCAGGGTTCCGGGGGGAAGATCCGTATCCAGCACAAGCATGATATTGATAGTCCCGGCTTTGTCCGCTTTTTCCAGCGGTTTAAAAAAGTCGGCGGGATCTCCCACCCGGCCTCCGTTTGTTTCGATACCGCCAGTAACAATAGCTGTTACTGTGAGATTCTGATAAGACAATGTCTCAATCGCTGCGTTTTCCATATCCGCCGCCGTTCCCATGCCCGTTACGGTTTCCGGATTCAAACCCAGCCGCCCGGACAGGATCTGCATATGTTCGGTGTAAGTGGGAGCCAGCATTTCACATGGCATGCCGGCTCCCTGTTTGGCATCATGGTTAAACACCGCGTTATAGTTCTCGTGATATCCCCCGTTAAATACTGACGTACTGAGAACTTTACGCCTGCCTTTGAAAAAAACAACAATGCTTTTTTCATAGCGGTACACTTCGTCGCCTGTAGACAATGTATATAATTTTTCGGTAACCGTATCCTTGCTCATGCTTCATCCGCCTGTTCTTCCAACTCACCGTCCACATCCAGGCATAAGCGCTGCAATGCCTGAAGTGTTTCTTCTTTTGCATGCCACAGTTCCCGCTGGGAAGCTTCCAGTAACACTTCGGTTGTCCGTTTCAGGGCCCAGGGGTTTACGTCCCGCATCCATTCCTGCACTTTGGGATCCAACACATATTTTTCCGCGTATTTTTCATACATCCAGTCTTCCATCACTTTACTGGTGGCGTCCCACTGGTAGCTGTGGGCCACCATGTTGCTCATGTCCGCGGCGCCTTTGTATCCGTGTTTCATCATGCCTTCGATGAATTTCGGATTGATAGCCTCGCTGCGGAACAGGCGTTTCGCTTCTTCCTGCACGCTGTGCATGGTAACACGGCTCCGGTCTGTGCTGTCCCCGCAATAGGATTTGGGAGCGCTGCCTTTGATGCTGCGCACCGCCGCGATCATGCCGCCGTGGTAGGCATTGTAGTCATCGCTGCTGAGCATGTTGGTTTCGTGATTATCCTCATTCTTGATTGTGATATCCAATACTCCCATCCGTTTCCGGAACTGTTTGGGAAGGAATTTGCCCCTGGTTTTACCGCCGTAGGCATGAGCGCCCCACCGTACATACACGTCAGCGATATCGTCAATCGTTTCCCAGTTCTTTGCCTCCAGCAAAGCAGCCACGCCGGCGCCGTAGACTCCCTGTTCATCGCCGAAGATACGGAATGCCGCGGTACGCCATGCTTCTTCTTTAACCATGCCTTCTTCTTTTTCTAATTCTGCGCTGTCTTCCATAATATGTTTGCGGACATAGTTTTGTTCCGGATCTTCTTCCTGCGCGGCAACCTTCAGCACCGCTTTGTCCAGCATTTCACCGGCGCCCGGCATGCTGTCCCGGAACAGTCCGCTGATCCGGGCGGTAACGTCTATGCGGGGCCGTTTCAATTCGTTAAGCGGCATCACTTCGAGGCCGATGACCCGCAGGCTGCCCGGCTGCCAGACCGGCTTCACGCCCAGCAGGTACAGAAACTCCGCAAGGCACTGGCCGTGGCTGCGCATGTTCGCTCCGGCCCATAACACAATACCGATGTTCTCCGGGTAATGTCCTTCTTCTTCAATAAACCGGCTGATTACCTGGTCGCCCAGGCTTTTGCCGATTTCCCAGGCTGCCGCGGTAGGCAATGTCCGGGGATCCACGCCGTAAAAATTCCGGCCCGTCGGGAGCAAATCTGCCCCGCCGCTGCTGGGAGCCCCGCTGGGCCCCGGTTCAATATATTCTGCCTCAAACCCGCGCAGCATGGTAGCCTGTTCCTGTGAAGTCAGCATCAGGTTGGGATACACGGTATGGCAGATATATTCGCAAACTGTACGCAGTTTTTCATCAAACGATTTCGGTGTTTCCTGTATGTTCTGATCCGCAGCCGTACGGGATGCTCCTGCCAGAATCTGTACCGGCGGTTTTGAGGCCGCTTCTTTTACCCAGACCTGCTGCATGACTGCCTGTATGCCGGCATCGGAAAAATCATGGTCCTGCAAAATGCGGATCACGTCCCTGCACTGTTCACCGATACGGTCGATCAGCATATTAAACGTGATCTGCAGCGGTTCATATATTTCTGAGCTGTGTTCCAGCAGATAATAATAATCATATCCGTATTGGGACGCCAGCGTCTGGTTCAGGCTCGGAATATTACCGTTGTCCAGCCTGGTCAGCAGCCAGAGGTATTCCGTCAGCCCATCATCCTTCGGCGGCTCTCCCAAAACATGAAGGCCTGTATGGACCTCCATATTTTTTAAATCGGTAATGTAATTATGAAGGTCGCCCAGATATTCTTCGAAAGGCTGGCCTTCTTCCCGTTCAACCTCGCCGTCCAGATTCGCTTCTTTAACCTTTGCCAGCACCAGTTCTTCCAGACGGGGCAGGTTTTCCGGCGCGGTCCGCTGGAAATGAACATATTCTTCCATCGCTTTTTCCAGTTCTTCCAGTTCATCATAGGTGCCGGCCTGGGACTGGGGCGCGGGCAGATGTTCGTCCAGTACGGCAGCCCCGCGCCGCTTGGCCTGGATTCCCTCGCCCGTAATGGTCATATTGTAAATATACATGTTGGGCAGATCCCGCAATGACAAATCAGGATAACAACCCGCGCTGAGGCCTGCATTCTTTCCCGGCAGCCATTCCAGGGAGCCGTGGGTACCGATATGTGCCACTGCATCCGCTTTCCAGATATCCCGCACCCATTGGTAAAAAGCAAGGTAATGATGTGTCGGCGCGCAGAAAGGAGAGTGGTATATCTTTGCCGGATCTTCGCCAAATCCTCTGGGCGGCTGTACCGTAATGAAGACATTTCCGTCCATGGTTCCCGGCACCATCAGCTTTCCGCCATATTCCATAACGCTGCCCGGGGCACTTCCCCAGTCTTTGGCGAGCTGGTTCTGTACTTTCTCTTCAAACTGACTGTAAAACGCTCCGTATTCTTCCCCGGAAATCTTGTTGGCTTCTTCCAGCTGCTTTGCCGAAAGCATGGAGCGGTCATTGGTTGCGTGGCTGGTGAGTATTTTAATAAACTCTCTGGTATCCTGCGGAATAAACTCAACTTTGTACCCGCGTTCTTTCATATTGGCCAGCAAAAGCCGCACGCTTTCAATAGTATCTAATCCCAGCCCGCTGCCGATATTGGAATTCTTCGGAGGATAATTATGGAAAATTATCGCTATTTTTTTATCGGCATTTGATTTATGGCGCAACACGGCCCATTTTTTGGCCTTGCTGATCATATGGGCGATACGCTCAGGGATCGGGATATACCGGATATCCCCGTTATCCAGTACTTTTTTGGTTGCGACCGGCACACCGTGGGTCACACCGTCAAATTCCGGCAGGGAGATGGAAATGGAAACCTCCATGGCGTTCATGCCTTCCAGATTGTCCTTCCACTCTTCATATTCCGTAAGAAGCGTATAGGCAGCCAGTACAGGTACATTCCACTGTTTCAGAAAATCCAGTTTAAGGGCGCCGCTGGCTGTCAGGGAGAATTTGGTTATATTGATAAAAACATCTATTACGGGAAATCCCTTTTTAAAGAAAAAGCGGCTGAACACTTCATCCAGCGTAGGCATTCCCATTTCTTTATAGGGCATTCCGTTGCTGAAGGCACAGATGACATTAAGCCCCTGCTTTTCCGCTTCTTCAATCAGCCGGCTCTGATATTCCAGGTCGCCCCACACCCATTCATCCCGGTAAAACAGGATTCCTACTGTAAGCCGCCCCGGGCTGCAGAAATCTTTTTCATACTCTGCCAGATCCGTATATACCTTTTTTGCCCGTGGGTGAAAGATTCCCGTCCAATGGATAGGATCCGGTTTTGCCACAGCAGAAGTATCTCCCGCAGCCAGTCCGTCCATATACTGCCAGAGATGATACAGGTTGCTTTCGCCCCCGTAAACGGAATATAAGCGGATAGCATTTTCCTGTTCCGGTGTAATGCCCTGAATCAGGTTGTCGTCATCTCCGCCAGCCGCATCAATATAATAGGCTATATTCTTCTGCTGCACATAGGCGTGTACCCGTTTCAGAAATGTGGTCGTCAGTCCGCTGCCCATCCACTTCAGCAGCAGAAAATCCGTACCTGCCAGACGTTTTTCAGCGTCTGCGTTCCATTCTGTATTATCTGTTACCCACCAGCAGGAAAAATCTCCCTGCATTTCCCCGTTATTCTGCAGTTTGTCCAGCATCTGCTGCATGATGCCGAAACGACGGATCACATTGGTCATGAAAATAATCTTGCTCATGTTTTTCTCCCAAATTACATTTTTTCTTTCTGCATCTTACGCAACAGATATAAGAAATACGGGGTACCCAGCAATGCGGTCATGATGCCTACGCGCACTTCCGCCGGCGCCAGGACCACGCGCCCCAGTGAATCGCAAACCACAAGGAATAACGCTCCGCCTAACGCGCTGGCGGGAAGCAGCACCCGGTGGTCCGGTCCCAGCAGCATCCGCATCATGTGGGGGATCACCAGTCCCACAAAGCCGATGTTGCCGCTAACACATACCGAAGTTGCCGTAGTCATGGCAGACACCAGCAGCAGACCCATACGAAAATACATAACCGGCATGCCTACCGCTCTGGCTTCGGTTTCACCCAGTACCAGGATATTAAGGTGCCTAGCAAGCAGCAACATGATCACGATACCAAAAGCAATCGGCCCGACAGCCAGATAAACATGTTCCCAGCGCCGGTAATCCAGACCGCCTACCATCCAGAAGAGATACTGCTGCAATTTCTGTTCGTTCATAAAAGTCAGTATGCCTGACGTTAGAGCTCCCAGCAGCATACCGACCGCAACGCCTGCCAGAAGTAATGTCATTACCGGGATTTTTCCGTTCCGGGCAGCCAGAAAGACCGTCAGCGCAACCGCGCAGATACTGCCACAGAGCGCAAATGCGGGCATGGTGAACATACTTTGTGTGGCAAAACCCGTAGCAATGGCCAGCACGGCTCCCGTTGCAGCGCCTGCGGAAATACCGATGATGCCGGGATCCGCCAGCGGATTACTGAAGATTCCCTGCATGACCGCGCCGCACATCCCTAATGCTCCGCCAACCAAAACCCCCACTACCATACGCGGCATACGGATAAACCAGATTACAGCAAGCTGCTCCTGGGTAAAATCTTTTTCTGTAAAAAAAGGCAGTCCCGTCTGATGGCAGACAACAGCCAGCGTATTTTTTACCGGCACCGGAATCTGGCCGAATGTCAGAGACAAAGCTGTCACGCACAACAGCAGAATGACAAGTCCCAGCAATGCGGCGCGTTTGTTCTTAATCAAAGGGAACCTCCTCAACAAAACATATCATTAAACTTAAGGAGATGCTGATGAATTCGTCTCCTTAACAATACAAATCAAATCTTTATTCCTGGTCCTCCGGTTTCCCCTCCGGAAAGAGTTCGGGGTATACAGCATAGGCAATATTTTCCACAGCGTCCACAATATGATGGCTTGCCACATACCGGTACCGGTCTGATACATAAACCATTTTCCTGTTTTTTACTGCTTTCACATTACGGTAAGCCGGATCTTCCATCAATTCCCTGGCAAACTTTTCCGGATCGGAATGTTTGTCATAATTCCAGGTCGGTAGCAAAAACATATCGGGATTCACCTGCACCACCTGTTCTTTACTGATCTGTCCTTTCATCCCCAAAGGATGGACCGTTGCAGCGCCATTGATTACGTGGGCCAGTTTCATCATGGAATCAAACAGTTCCCCCTTGCGCCCCATGGGCCCGGTCATGGAAAAAGCCACTGCCGTTCTTCTCCGGTCATCCGGTATTGTCTGTAAACGTTTTTCCAGCAAAGCCATACGTTCATCCATGCGTTTGAGCAAATCTTCTGTCTTCTGCGGTTCACCTGCCGCCACTCCCAGATTGCGGACTTTCTGCCGCATTTCCTGATACGTTTTCGGACTCATGGCCACATAGACAGTAAGGCCCATGCTCTCCAGCGTACGTAATTCATCAGCCCCCGTGGAGGTTGAGATGACCACCAGATCCGGATGCAGGGCAAAGATGGCTTCCGAATTGTTTTCAACTTTTTTGCCGACCCGCTTCACATCTTCCTTACTCAGAAAAGATATTTCCGGATCGCCCGCATGCCGGCTGTACGCTGCAATCCGTTCCGGTCCTGCCAGTGTTTTCAGTATCTCGTCCGTGCCATAGGTAACGGAAACGATCCGGCGGGGTTTGGTTTTGAAAACAAGGGTCCGTCCCGTATCGTCTTTGGCAGAATAAGACTGCTCCGGATTTCCGCCTGCCGGTTTAACATCCGAACTGCTTTTCACGGCAGAATGAGTTTTTTCTTCTGCAGGCGCATCCTGCTTGCAGCCGCACAGCAGTGTCAACAGGAACAGCACGATGAGAAACAGTATGATAAAACGTTTTTTATTCGTTAAATTACATATATTAAAAGTATGCATCGTCAAACACCCTGGCCCAGATATATTTTTGCAAACGTCTGCTGCATAGCGCATTCTTCTTCCGCTTTGCCGTTACGTCCCTGCCAGCGGGTAAAGCAGCCTCCCCCGCAGACAGAAAGGTGAGGGCATTCCTTGCATGCACGCATCGCTTCAGCAATAAATAAACCGGCCTTTTTTGTTCTTTCCGGATCCATGCCATCCTGTACGTTCCCCAACAAAAACGCAGGATCGCCTGCCAGGGAAGAGCAGGCATAGATTTTTCCGTCAGAGGTTACGTAGGCTTCTTCCCCGTGCATGGCATAACACTGACCAAAAGAGCATGCCTTGCCCGAAGCAATTTTCCGGATCTTCTCAAGCTGCGAAAACAGGATGTGGATACCTGTTGCTTTTTCCAGCTGTTGCGCCAAAGCATAACACTGTTCCACAGCCATTGCGACGTCCTGCGGCGCAGCAGGATGGAGCGCGGTTCCCCTCCCCTGGCAACGCAGCAGATCAAAACCGATCTGTCTTACGTTTCCGAGATAATATGCCATCTGCACAATACCGGGAAGGGCTTTTACATTCGCGTCCGTAACAACACAGGTCAGTCCGATGGGAACCTTTTTGGCAGCCAGCAGGCGAATCCCCCGGATCGTAGCCTCAGAAGCACTGTTTCCGTTTTTCATTTTACGCAGGGAATCATTGACCGGCGGGCGGCCGTCCAGGCTGACTCCGACAGCAATTTTATGATGTTTCAGATACTCTGTGATCGCATCCGTCATTAAAGAAGCATTGGTCTGCAGTTGGATAATCGCAGGGTACTCTTTTACCTCAACATGTTCTGTTACCGCCCGGATTGTGGAAAACGCAAGCAGGGGTTCTCCCCCGGTAAATTGCAGGATAAACGGCTGGCCGCTTTGCCCAGCCATATCAACGGCTTTTAATGCCGTGTCCACCGACATCCTATTTTCCGGATGATATGCTGCATAACAGTATGCGCAGGCATAATTACAGGTCCCGGTAAGACTTAGTATTAAATTTCGGATTACCGGGTCCGCTGTCATTTTCTTTCTCCGTTTCAACCAGATTCATTTACCTGATTTTATCTGAATCATGTTACTGGTTTGTATCATTTTTGCCAAATTTAAAAACTATGCTATAATAAATATATTATAGTAATACTAAACTATATAGTTATTGTATTGTCAAGACAAAAAGGAATTAGTATGAATAATATTTCAAAAAAGCAGTACGAAAACTATTTTACAGCGGGTGAACTGGCTTCCATGTTTGGCATTTCCAAACAGAGTCTTTTATATTATGATAAGATCCATCTGCTGTCGCCTGACTTTATCAGCGAAAACGGATACCGGCATTATTCAATCACCCAATATCTTGACCTGGAGATCATTGTAAACCTGCGGTCTCTCGACATTCCTATTAACGATATCCAGGACTACCTGAATAACAGAAGCAGGGAAAAGCTGGATGAAATCTTCCGGAAAAAGGACCGTGCATGCGCGGATATCATCCGGGAAAATGAACGGATTCGGGGTTCCATCTCTGTCATCACGGATAAACTGAATGAAGACCGAAAAGAACTCCGCAACCAGGTTTTTATCCGTTCCTATCCCCCGCGATATTTAAAAATCAATCCGCTTGCCGAAAAAGACAGCGGGAAAGACCGTATTGTCCTGTTTGCCAGAGCCAGTCATAAAAACCTGCATAACCGCAGCCTGTTGGAAAAACAACAGGGCTGGGTCATTACGCAGGAAGACTTTTTTTCGGGTCATTGCAGCAATACCTCAACCGGCTTCTTTTTCTTCCTGAACGGGCCGGTTAAAAATCATCATGTTGAATCCTCCGGTCCTGAGCAGAATACATCTGATAAACCAACCGTTCATGAAAACCAGGCAGAAGCCAGATCAAAAAAATACTATATCCTGACTTTACCGGAAAGCCTGTACTGCGAAATGACATTTGACGGAACGTTTTATGAAAAAGCGGATGAAATCAGCAGAAAAATACAGCAGCAATTGGAAAAATATAAACTGAAACCGGCAGGGGATGTATTCGTGCTGCCCGTAACAAATCACTGGTTTACACAAAATCAACAGGATTATGTGACAAAACTGTTTTTCCAAGTTACTTCCTGAACATCATTTTTAATGTTTTAGGCGCATACGGATTAAATGTGTTTGTTCGATGGCCGGGATCTTTTTGCGAACGGCAGACGCAAAGACAAACTTTTTTGTGTCTCCTTAATTATTTGTTCAAATACAAAAACCTTTTCCCCATAATTACGTAAATAATTATATGGAAAAAGGTTTTTTATTTACCGGAGGCCCTTTAACTGAAAACAGTACCCGGGTAGAAAACCTGTTTAAATTTTTCTGTCAGAAATGATTGTTATGCTTTGCAATGACCGGAACTGGTGCTCTTCAGCACTTTTTCAAAGATTTCATGGATCTCTGCGTCGCTTTTACCGGCTTCTTTGGCCTTTATCGCATGAACCAGCGCGCTGCGATATTTCTTATGAGCTTCATCTTTCGGAATTTTGTCGAAATCAGTAGCCGGATTAAACTCCATTACCTTTTTAAATACCGCGTGAATCTCTTCGGAAGATTTTCCTGCTTTCTTCGCTGCTTCCGCATGTAGTTTAGCGCTTTCATAACGTGCTTTTCCATGGGGATCAGCCGGAATTTCAAACTTCGGATGTGCCATAATGATTTTCCTCCTTTAAATTAGCATCTTCTCAGGGAATCCCTTTATGCAATCATACGATATTGCTATCAAAATGACTGGCAGGAAACGCCGGTTAAATGAATATAAGCAATATTTCCCTGCGATTACACTATACACTATATACAGGGAAAACAGTCAAGCGCCTTTTCAGATGCAGGCAACATGGCGGTTTGTGGTACTTCATACCTGTATACCGGCAATATAGTTATGACTTCTCACAAAAACAGAATACAGGGCTCTGCACATTCGACAGGCCCTGTATATCAGGAATATGGTCAATTTGGTAAAATATTGATTTCCACTCAGGTTTTTTAAGGAGATGCTGATTAAATGTGTTTGTGCAGCGTGCAGACGAATTAATCAGCGTTTCCTTAACATTACAGCCTGAATGCAAAGGGCTGATACGCATAACAGCGAATCGGGCGCCCGTACCCGTCCAGTCCGGGTTTGAAACGGAAACCGCCGGCCGCGTTCAAGGCAGCCTGATCTAAAGCCCCGTTGCCGCTGGATCTTGCCAGTACAACAGATTCAACGCCGCCGCTTTTTCCTACAAGGAAACGTACCACCGCTGTCCCGGTAATCCCGTTTTTACGGCACGAGTCCGGATAGGACGGCATACGGGAACGCGTTACCCGGGGCGGTACAGCCGGAGCCTGGATTGCATCACTGGCCGGCCCGATACCGTCACCTTTTCCAACGTTAGTTCCCGGCTTGGTGCCGGACCCGGTACCACCCGGCGCCGTATATTTCGGCTTCGCGGAAGGCTTTTGCGTCGTTTGCTTCTTGGGAACAGGCTTTTCCTTCTTTTCTACAATGTCGTCTTCTTTGGGCTTTATGATTTCCTCCGGTTCAGGCTCCGGTTCGGGTTCCGGCTGCGCCACTTCAGGCGCTGCATCGCCACCGCCCACCAGGGCAACATCATATACCGGCTCTTCCGGGAAAGTATGAAAATTGGTCAGAACAAGAAGACCAACCAGCGCACAACAGACAATGTGGAAAAGGACGGAAAATGCCAGCCCCTTCTTTTCATCATTGTTCATTTCTTATTGTCCTTCTCCGTCGCCAGGCCTACACGCGACACGCCTGCTTTTTTGAACGAATCAAGAAGACCTATCACTGCCTTATACTGTACGTTTTCATCCGCGCGTATAACAATATGGAATTTCTCGTCTTTCTTTTGTTCCTCGCGCGCCTTATTGATCAGTTCCTGTTTGCTTATTACTTTATCAGCGAGCCAGTAAGCGCCGTCATCCTTAATGGTTACCGTGAACTTCGCCGTATTCTGGATCACCGCTTCTGTAGCAACCGGCAGTTTCACCGGAATCGTTTTCAGTTCGGTCATTTGCATGGTACTGACAATGAAGAATATGAGTAACAGGAACATCATATCAATCATAGGACTCAGCATAATAGCCGGCATTTTATTTCTTCTGGATTTTAATTTAATCATTTTTCGTTACCCGCCTTTTTATCCAATTTTGCGCAATCGCTTCCGTCAATGCGTTAACTGTATTTCCCGCTGTTGTATCAGCCTTCCTGTTTATCCAGCTTTTTGGCAATCGCTTCCAGCAGTGTGTTGCTCATATCTTCCACATTCAGCGTGATTCCTGCAAGACGGCGGTTAAAGTAGGCGTACATGCAGATAGCAACAATAGAAATACAAAGACCGAAAACCGTGGTAATCAGGGCTTCGCCAATACCGGCTGTAACGATAAGCGGATCGTCCAGTCTTTTGCTGAAATTGTTGAAAGAACTAATCATGCCGGTAATGGTACCCAAAAGACCCAGAACCGGCGCAAGCGCTACAATAACATTCAGATAATCCAGGCGGCGCTCGAACTTATCTAGTGCTCTTGCTGCTTTTATTCCGACAAAGTTCTCCAGCTTTTCATAGTTCCCGTGTCTGGCCATAAAGATGGTGGCCAACTTGGCAATCTCACCGCGGGTTGAATCCGCCAGCGCCTTGGCATCTGTCCAGTTATCCTGTTCTATGTAATCACAGAACTGTCTGGTGAACTCCCTGCCGCTGTCTGCCTTTTTAAAAAAAAGATAGCGTTCCACGCAGATCGCAATGGCTGCAATAGAACAAAGCAGCAGCGGATACATGACAGGGCCGCCCTTAATGAAATAATCTAATCCTGTTGCAAAGTAATTCATTTAGAATAGCCTCCTGATACTTTTATTATCTTAAAAGAAACGATTACTATTTAGAATTATATCATCTAATAATCATTTAATCAAGTTGGCAATTCTTACTCCGGGAAAACATAAAACCGGGTGTAAAAACACCCGGTTTTATGTTACGAATCAGCATGATAACTGCGATTAAGCCCTACGCACTCATTAATATATGATAGATAAGCGGTTATGCATCAGTCTAGAATAACCGTCATGCAGAATATATAATCTGTATGAGAGCAGGGTCATGGGGTTTTGCGGAAAGTCCGGCTTCCTGACATTCGCCGGGTTGAACGATACGACCTCACGCCAGCTTATTAAAAAAGTACATAACTCCAGAAAAGGAAAAAAGCGAGTCTGCGAAAATTCGCAAACCCGCATGGATTCTGGTGGAGACGAGGGGGATCGAACCCCTGACCTCTTGAATGCCATTCAAGCGCTCTCCCAGCTGAGCTACGCCCCCAAAAGCTTTACAAGCGATATTATACGGAAAAAAGGGTGCTTTGTCAATAGCTTTCTTACCAAATCGATGGTTTCATTCTGTGATACAGCGTTTCATACTTTGTCCCGGCAATGCTTTTCCATTCCGCATCCACAAAACGCTGATCCGATGTCTTGACTTTTTTATTCTTCTTATCTGCCTGGTAAGCACGGATAATTCTGTATCGGCCCTTTGCGTAATCCAAAACAACCGCTTCATAAAAATAGGAATGTGCCGCGCCTTTCTGGTTGGGAATAAACGTGACGAACCACAGGCCAACCTGTTTATCACCTTCGTGATACACTTCCTTGTGATTGTAAAAATCCTGAACCTCTACGGAATTATCCGTTCTTGTCTGCACCGGCGTCCACGTATTCTTTTTCAGCTTGCTTTTTTCCGCAAAACACACGCCGCTAAACAGTAATAGCAGAACCAATAAAAGTGTTATAATCTTTTTCATGACAGCCCTCCGCAAATTTATCCGGTGTTTTATTTTACAATATTTCCCGGGAAATTGCAGTAATAAATTTCAAAATATTTTTCTGCGGTTGCATTTACATAAGTCTGCTCAATAGTATAAAATATAACTGAACTCTACAATGAAACATTTTGGCAGATTCTTGTAAGGAACATTATATTACAAAATTATTATTATTTTGAGTTTTTACTTTTGCAAAGGAGGAAACATTCATGGCAAATTTTTGTGAAAACTGCGGTACGCCTTTAAATAACGACGACAGGTTTTGCTCGAACTGTGGAGCACCGGTAACTGACGACGAAGAAGTTTCAAGACCTGTTGCGCCTGCTGTGCCACGCGCACCGCGATCTGCTCCTTCTTCAGCACCCAGAAGAGCTTCCGGTACAGGCGGGGCATCCCCTGTTAATCCTGCCACCGGCGCCGCATCTGCTGCAACAGTCGGAGCTTTCCGTCCTCAACCAGCTCCCGAAAGACCGCAGGAGTCTTTCGTTCCACCGCAGCAACAGCCTCGTCCTGCGCAGCAACCAATGTCTGATAATTATTCACGGCCGGGTAACAGACCTGTACAGCCCTACCCGGAGCAGTATCCCGCACAAGACATGCCGCAAGCCAATTACAACCGGCCGGGAGAATTCGCCCGGGGCGGGGCCGGTCCGAGATATGAACCGGACGCTGACCTCCAGTCCATGTTCCTTCGTTATGACAACCGGTTGAATCGCAAGCGTTATATCTTACGCTCTCTCGCCCTTTGGGCTGCGGTTATGATTCTGTCCACAGCAGTCGGGTTAATTGCAACCTTTTTGAAAATCAGAGCAATCACCATGCTGGTAAGTGTCATTTCCATAGCCGCTATTATCCCCGGTTTTATGCTTGTAATCCGTCGCCTGCACGATTTGGACCGCCCTACCTGGTGGTGCATCGGCTGTATCATTCCGCTGGTAAACATGGCTCTTGCAGTTTATCTCCTGTTCTTCAAGGGAACGGACGGGCCCAACCAGTTCGGTCCCGATCCTTTGGAAGTGCAAGACTGACTGATTGTTATTAACATCAGTATAAAAAACTGTTTTACATCGGATTATGTCATGTAGGAATCACGCTAAAGGAATTCAAATGGAATACTGGTTCAAAGATTTCCGCATCCTGCAAAACGAAAAACCATTTCCGGCAAATAAGGCAAAACGATACCCGTCGTTTGATAAAACCGTGGCAGCAGACGTGATTCGTTTTCATAAAAGTCTGCCCGGGTATGCGCCTGCCCCTTTGGCTGCGTTACAGGAACAGGCCTCTGCCTTTGGAATTAAAGGCATATACTGCAAGGACGAATCGCATCGTTTCGGCCTTAACGCTTTTAAAGGTCTCGGCGGCAGTTATGCCATGTTCCGTATCCTCTGCGAAAAGCTGGGCCTGGACTACAAAACTGTGGATTACCGTTACTTCCAGAAAGACGAAGTCCGAAAGCAATGTGCCAAAATCCATTTTGTCACGGCCACAGACGGTAATCACGGCAAGGGTGTTTCCTGGGCTGCAAAGCTGTTCGGCTGCAGCGCCACTGTATTTATGCCGAAAGGTTCTGTGGAAGCGCGCCGCGTTGCTATCGAAGAAGCGGGCAATGCCACTGCGGAAATTACAGAATATAATTATGACCAGGCGGTGGAGCATTCCTGGAACCTGGCGCGTAAAAATGACTGGATACTGATTCAGGATACCGCCTGGGACGGTTACGAACAGTATCCGGAATGGATTATCGACGGCTACCTGACCCTGGCGGCAGAAGCCGCAGAACAGTTGGGAAACATGATTCCAACCCATGTTTTTCTGCAGGCCGGTGTTGGCGCCATGGCCGGCGGTGTATTGGAATTTCTGTTGTCCTGTTATCGCGACAAGCCGCCCGTCATGACCATTGTGGAACCAACGGAAGCTGCCTGCATTTATCTTTCTGCAAAATGTGGGGATGGCCGTTGTCATTCTATCGACGGAAACCCTGTCACCATTATGGCCGGGCTGAACTGCGGTACGCCCTGCCGGATTACCTGGCCCGCTATCCGGGACAAAACAACTTTCTTCTGTGCCTGTGACGATATCATCACCGAAGAAGGTATGCGCGCCTATGCAAACCCCATTGGCAGCGACAAAGCGGTTCTAGCCGGAGAATCCGGGGCTGTAACCTACGGTCTGGTCAACCGGATTCTGCAAGATAAAACTCTCCGTAACCTGTTCCGTATCAATGCGGATTCGGTAGTCCTGCTTGTTAATACCGAAGGCGATACCGATCCGGAAGGCTATCAAAGAATCGTGTACGGGAACCCTCATGTAAAATCGAGTTAATGATTTTGGATATTAAAAAACCTGATGTTTGCGCATCAGGTTTTTTATTTGGGAACAGCAATAATAGTTTGTCAGAAAAAAGGCTGAAGCAAAACATCGGGAGCATTTGCGTTATTTCATGAGATGAATTCGCCGTTGCGGCGAGACTGTCTGAGGGACGCAGCCCCGACTTACGCAGCCACAGGTGAATAAACCGGCCAAACAGCAAACGGCAACGTTTTCGCAAAGCCTTTTCCCTAAAAGCAACTATTACTTCACCAGCTCATATCCTGCGTCAGTAATCGCCTTTTCAAATTCAGCTACCGGAATGTCACGGTCAGCCTTCACCGTAGCGGTTTTCGCTTCCAAACTAACATCTACCGCAGTTACGCCGTCCAGTTTCGCCAGCGCGTTAGTCACGTGTTTCTGGCAATGTGCGCAGGTCATTCCTTCCACTTTTAATACTTTTTCCATAGTTGAACCTCCTGTAATACTTATATTTTTATTATCTTTACCGGCATTCACCGGTACCATACCCAAACTTTTCAACTGCACAATTCCCGCTTCCGTTGCTGCTTTGCTCTTCACCGCCACAGTCGGCTTAAATCCTTTCAGCCGCAATGCGTTAGTTACCACCGAAACGGAACTCAGGCTCATGGCCGCAGCTCCGAACATAGGATTAAGATGGATGCCCCAGTGCATCAGCGCGCCCGCTGCCACCGGAATACAGACCACATTGTAGAAGAAGGCCCAGAATAGACCTTCTTTTATTTTTTTGATAACATCTTTACTGAGGCGAACCGCATCCACCGCATCCAGCAAGTCGCTTTTCATCAGAACGATATCTGCGCTTTCAATGGCCACGTCCGTACCGGCGCCGATAGCGATTCCCACATCCGCCCGTGCCAGCGCCGGCGCGTCGTTGATACCGTCCCCAATCATTGCCACCCTATGGCCTTCTGCCTGCAGACCGGCAATGACTTTTTCTTTTCCTTCCGGCAGCACACCGGCAATGACCTGGGGAATGTCCATCCGTTTCTGAATCGCTGCCGCCGTCCGCTGGTTGTCACCAGTCAGCATTACCACATTGATGCCCAGTTTTTTAAATTCCGCGATGGCCTGCCGGCTGGTTTCCTTCTCCCTGTCCGCCACGGCAATGATGCCCAGCAGTTCTTTATCTTTTGCAAACAGCAACGGGGTCTTGCCTGCATCTGCCAGCTTGTCCAGTTCGCCGGATACCGCCGCAAAATCAATGCCCGCCTCTTCCATCAGCGTCACATTGCCTGCGTAAAACGTGCTTCCGTTTTGTTCCGCCTGGACACCTTTGCCGAAAAGTGTAACAAAATTATCCATCTTCGGGATAGCAATCTGCTTTTCCGCCGTATATTCCATCACCGCGCCTGCCAGGGGATGACTGCTTCCATGCTCCAGTCCGGCCGCCACGGTAAGCAGTGCCGCAAAATCCGGATTCGTTTCATCGGCGGAACCGCAAAGCAAAATCACATCGGTGACCCGGGGCTTTCCTTCCGTAATGGTACCCGTCTTATCCAGCACTACCATATCCAGGTTATGCGCTGTTTCCAACGCTTCCCCGGATTTGATCAGAATCCCGTTCTCCGCGCCTTTTCCGGTTCCCACCATAATCGCCACCGGCGTAGCCAGACCCAGCGCGCAGGGGCAGCTGATGACCAGTACACTGATGGCACAGCTGAAAGCGAATTCAAAACGTTCGCCCCAAAGCAGCCAGAAAATGCAGGTTGCCAGTGCAATGAGCATGACCACCGGTACAAATACACCGGCTATTTTATCCGCCATGCGGGCAATGGGGGCCTTGCTGCTGCTGGCTTCGTCCACCAGCCGGATAATCTGACTGATCGTGCTGTCTTCCCCCACCCGTTGGGCCGTAAAATGAATAAACCCGGTTTTATTGATGGTGGCGCTGATGACTGTATCTCCCGGCTGTTTTTCTACCGGGATGCTCTCCCCGGTAATAGCCGCTTCGTCCACGCTGGTAGTGCCACTGATGATCACCCCGTCTGCCGGAATGCTTTCGCCGGGGCGCACCACGATTTCATCGCCTTCCGTCAGCTCTTCCGCCGGAATGACAACTTCCGCGCCGTTCCGGATGACCGCAGCCTGTTTCGGCGCCAGGTCCATCAGTTTTTCAATGGCGCTGGATGTCCGTCCTTTGGACCGGGCTTCCAGCCATTTGCCGAAGGTAATCAGGGTGACGATCATACCAGCCGATTCAAAATACAGATTCATGCGGTACAGATCCACCAGCGCCGAATCACCATGACCCAGGCCCCAGCCGATACGGTAGATGGCAAAAATTCCGTAAACCAGCGCGGCGCCGGACCCTACCGCCACCAGCGTATCCATGTTGGGACCGCCCATGGCCAGACTCTTAAATCCGCTGATAAAAAACTTTTTATTGATAATCAGAATAGGCAGTACCAGGATAAATTCCGTAAAAGCCAGCCAGAGTGCATTATTGGTTCCGTAAAAATAATTCTGCAAAATATCCGGAACCGCAAAACCGAAAAATTTTGCAAACATAGGCGTCATGGAAAGAATCAGCACCGGAATTAAAAATACCAGCGACCACATAAGCCGGTGATGCATTTCCGCAATAGCTTCCCTCGCTGCTTTCACCGCCGGATTTTCTTCCGGTTTTTTAGCTTTTGTAGAAGAATCGACTGCTTGGCCGCTGCCGGGCGCAATAATACCATTACTTGCCGTCCCGTCGCCTTTGCCTGCTGCCGCGCCGACGATTGAATCATTCTTCGTTTTACCGCTGCGGCCCGTTGCCACCCGTTCGGCGCCGTAGCCTGCGTCCACTACAGCCTGAACAATCTTCTCTTCGTTTAATTTCGTTTCGTCATATTCCACCTGCATGGAATTGGTCAGCAGGTTCACGCTGGCTTTTTCAATTCCCTCCAGCTTGCTCACCGCTTTTTCCACACGGCTGGAGCAGGCGCTGCAGGTCATACCCGTAACGATATATTTTTCTTTCTTCATAATTACCTTCCTGCTTACAACGGTTCGGCTGTAATCGCATTTTTTGTTACGTAACTCTGTTTCCCTTTATGCAGACAAACACCTGCCTGCAGATTCTTCTTACTTCATCAGCTTCTGCACTGCTGCCACCAGCTCATCCACTACTTCATCCTTTCCGTGACGGATATCATCCACCACACAGCCGTGGATATGCTGGGCTAACAATTCTTTGTTGAAAGCATTCAGTGCACTCTGAATCGCGCTGACCTGAATGAGAATGTCGATACAGTAACGGTCCTCTTCCACCATCTTTTCAATACCCCGGACCTGGCCTTCAATCAGCTTCAGGCGGCGGATCATACTCTTGTATTCTTTGCTGTTTACATCCCGGTGCTTGTGTTTCACACAGTCACAGCAGGAAGACCCGGACATTGTCTTTCCTGCATCGGAGTTTGCAGTTGCAGCACAACAAAACTTCTCCTCTTTTGCCATCATTTCTTCTTTTGCCATTTTCAAACCTTCTTCATTCACACAAAAAGGGGGAAGAACTGCAGGCCTTCTCCCCGCCTGCAGTTCCGTCATTCCGACAGCGGCCGGTGAGAGTCCTGCCACTGCTTATCAGAATCCTTCTCCTATACCCCCATGGGGTATTTGTCCTGACAAAAATAATATACCCCATAGGGGTATATTTGTCAAGAGAAAATTCTTATGACTTTTATAATTATGGTTATCTGCAATAAGCGGTTGACCATAACCGATGGCAGATAACCATAATTTTACAGATTTCATTTTTTCGGAATATACTGCAAAACCTATCAATACAAGAAGGCTCTTTACTGCCTCTGCAGTAAGTTGTAAAGAGCGCCCAGCATGCCGGCATCATTTTGCAACGCGGCAAACCGCAGCGTCAGTTTTTCATACACCAACGGGAACAGTTTTTCCCGCAACGCTGTATCCAACAACGGATACAGATATGCTTCCTGTGCGGCAATGCCGCCGCCTACGATGATCCGTTCCGGATTTAGAATATAACAAATATTGGCGATGCCAGTCGCAAGGTCATCCATCTGTCTGGCAATGGCAGCCGCAGCTTCTTCGTCTCCGCCCTGTGCCAGGGCAAAAATTTTTCTGCCATCCAACGCAGTTTCCGGAATTCCTTTTGCCGCTGCTACGTTACGGATCAGCGCCCGGGTGGACGCCATCTCTTCCCAGGTGCTATCCGGCGTAATATGTTGCAGCCCCGCTTCCCCGCCAAAGCAGGCCGCGCCATGGATTACCCTTCCGTCCAGCAGGGCACAGCCACCAATTCCGGTTCCGACAGTAATACAGAACAGCGATTTCACCCCTTGTCCGGCGCCAAGCCAATATTCCCCCAGCGCTGCGGCGTTTACATCGTTCTCTACCGTACAGGGAAGATCGCAACGTTTTTCCAGCCGTTCTCCCAATACCGTACCCGGATAACCCGGAAAATACTTCGGTGCGTATAGAATCAAACCTTTTTCCGGATCGACCACACCTGCTGTGGAAACCGCAATCCCACGCAAATTGTATTCCTGCCGGTATCGTTCCGTGACGGAAGCCAGACTTTCCACCAGACCATCCACACCTTTTCGGGTAATTACATTGGGAATTTCGTTTTTTTGCAACAGCGCGCCATCTTCTCCGGCAACGCCAAATTTCACGGAAGTTCCGCCAATATCAAAACACATGTAATGTTTCATGTTTATCCTCAGTCCATCTTCTTAAAAGCTTCCGTCAGTGGCGGGATTACCTGCTTTTTCCGGCTCAGCACGCCCGGCAGATGATAGTACCCCGCAGCGTCCCGGTCGCCAAAAGCCAGGTCCAGCACACTGTCCCGGCAGCCCGCCTCCAGAAGGTCCGTAGCTTCGCCCAGCACGTCCGTCACCATCAGCAGCGACATATCATAGTTTTCACGTTTTCTGAATTCGTCCAGAGCCTTTTGCAGTTCCGGCAGTTTTTCCATGGCCAGCTTCCGGTCCATAATATTGATCTGGCTCACCGTGACCCGAACATCCCCGAAATCAAATTCCTTGAAGTCGTTGCGGATAATATCTGCCGGGGCCATGGTGTTCAGCACACTCCCTGCCCGCAGCAGCCGCATAGCAAAATCTTCCGGGTCTTCAATGCCCGCCTGTACTGCCAGCCGTTTGGCCGCGGCCCGGTCCGCCTCCGTCGTAGTAGGGGAACGGAAATACAACGTATCCGAAACCATAGCGGCAAACAGAATGCCCGCAATATTAGGCGGCATGCCTATGTCATGGTTCCACATCATGTTGGCGATGATCGTAGCCGTGGAACCTACCGGTTCCTGCCGGATGTAAATCGGCGCGCCGGTAGTAAGGCCACCCAGACGGTGATGGTCAATGATCTCCAGGATCTGCGTTTCTTCAATGCCTTCCACCGCCTGGCTCCGCTCGTTGTGATCTACCAGGATGACCTGCTGCCGTTCCGGCTCCAGCATCATGCCCCGATCGATGATTCCGATATATTTTCCCTTTCGCAGCACAGGATAGGTTACATATTTGGCCGAAAGGATTTTTTCCTTTACATCCGCCAACAGGTCCGTTTCATTGAAGCAGACCACCGGGGACGTCATAATCAGCTTCGCAGGAATGCTCTGGTTGATCAGCCGCGCCGTTCGGTAACTGTCAAAGGGCGTAACGAGAATCACGTCATCCTTTGCTTCCGCCAGCCGGATAATTTCCTCCGAAACATCGGTATTCCTGGTCAACACCAGACAGACGCCGCCGATTCCCAACAGTTCCTTCTGCACATCTTCCCGGTCCCCCAGGATGATCATATCCCCGGGCGCCACATCCGCCAGAATAGTCGCCGCCTGAGACGCGCCCAGCTTGATCTTGCCGGAAAAGGTTTTCCCGATATCCCCGCAAAGCAGCCTGCCTTCCAGCGTGCTGACAATATTGGCATAGCTGACGGAACCATCCTCCAGTTCCTTGATGGATTCCTCTTCGTAATAACGTTTGGCCAAATCGCCCACAGTGATGATGCCGGCCACATTGCCCTCTGTGTCCAACACAGGCACGGACTTCAGCCGGGGATTTTCCACAAACAGCTTGCCTGCTTCCCGCAGCGTAGCCTGCATGCCCACGGCCGGCGCCTGCAGAAGCCTGATATCTTCCAGGGAAGGATAGAAATAATTAATCAGCCGGGGCGCCGGAATCTTAAAATAATCCAGCACAAACTCCGTTTCCGGATTCAGCTTGCCCGCCCGGGCCGGTTCCGCATTCCAGCCCTGCTGCTTTTTCAGATAGGCATAGGCAATAGCCGAGCAGACCGAGTCTGTATCCGGATGCTGGTGGCCGATAATAAGAACAGGTTTATCCATAAATGCCTCCCTAACATTGCTAACACTTAATTTAATATATTATTATACCATAAAAAAACGTCTGCACCTTAAGATGCAGACGTTTCTGCTTATAAAATTTGTCGGATGCAGCCCTCTTTTCACCGGGCATATTTTAGCTGTTGGGTTAAATCTTAATATTTACTGTTGTTTTCCTTTGACCTTCTGCCGGACAATTCATGCAGCAGTTCTGCCGGAGTAATGCCGTGGTACGCCAGCAATACCATGCAGTGATACCACAGGTCGCTCATTTCGTAAATTACTTCCTGGCGGCTGTTGTTCTTGGAAGCGATGATAGTCTCCGCCGACTCTTCGCCCACTTTCTTTAAAATCTTGTCCTGCCCTTTCATGAACAGGTACCTGGTATAACTCTTTTCGCCGCCGTGTTCCCGTTTGTACAGGATGACCCGGTACAGTTCGGCCAGTACGCCGTAGATGCTTTCATTGTCCGGTTCCGGAACAGGCAAATTCTTGCCTTCCCCTTCATTCCACAGGGGATTGAAGAAACAGGAGCGATGTCCCGTATGACAGGCCGCGCCAGTCTGGTCTACCTTCACCAGCAGCGCATCCCCGTCGCAATCATAGGTGATGGATTCCACTTTTTGCATATGGCCGCTGGTAGCGCCCTTGTTCCACAATTCCTGACGGCTGCGGCTCCAGAACCAGGTATAGCCGGTTTCCACCGTCTTCGCCAGACTCTCGCCGTTCATATAGGCCAGCATCAGCACTTCATCACTGTACACATCCTGCACGATGGCAGGGATCAATCCCTTGTCATCAAATTTCAGATTGGAAAAATCAATTTTCATTACAGTCTCACCTCTACTCCTTTATCCCGCAGGTACTGCTTTACCTGCCGGATTGTAAACGTTTTGTAATGGAATACGGAAGCCGCCAGCACCGCGTCTGCTTTTCCCAGCGCAAGCACATCATAAAAATGTTCCAACGTACCGGCGCCGCCGCTGGCAATAACAGGCACGTTCACCGCTTCCGCCACCGCTCTCGTCAGGGGAATATCATAACCGTTTTTGGTACCGTCCGCGTCCATGCTGGTCAGCAGGATTTCACCGGCCCCCAGGTTCACCGCTTTCTTCACCCATTCCAGGCAATCGATTCCCGTAGGCGTCCTGCCGCCGTTCACATAAATTTCCCAACGGTCCGTGCCGCAGCGTTTGGCGTCCACTGCCAACACAATACACTGACTGCCGAACAGTTCCGCGCCCCGGGCGATTAAGTCCGGATTTTTTACCGCGGCCGTGTTCAGTGAAGTTTTGTCCGCTCCCGCATTCAGACAATTGCGGATGTCTTCCACTGTACTGATACCGCCGCCCACCGTCAGTGGCATAAAGGCCTTGCCTGCCGTCCGGTTGATGACATCCAGCATGGATTTGCGTTTTTCCACGCTGGCAGTAATGTCCAGAAACACCAGCTCATCCGCGCCTTCCCTGTCATAGACGGAAGCCAGCTCCACCGGGTCGCCTGCGTCCCGCAGACCCACAAAATTCGTGCCTTTTACGACCCGCCCTTCTTTCACATCCAGGCAGGGAATGATTCGTTTGGTCAGCATGTCGTTCCCCTTTACTATTATAGCAAACTATGTGTTACGAAACCATGCGCTGCAGCATGATTTCGCAGTTATTTCAGAATTAGCAACCCTCTCCGGCTGCTGCTTGCTATTCTGAAGCATTGTAAAAAGATTGCAATATCACTTTTCGCTGCCTGCTAACGTCGGCGAAATAGAGAGTAATGTATGACCCAGGGCTTTTCCAACTTGTTTCAGGCTTTGCCCTTTGCCACAGCCAGCGCTTCTTTTAAATTCACTTTGCCGGCATACAGCGCTTTTCCGATTATCACGCCTTCAATGCCGTCCTTCTCCCGGGCCATAACCTTTTTAACATCTTCAAGCGAAGCCACGCCGCCGCTGGCAACGACTTTCACGCCGCTGGCTTTAGCCAGTTCCGCCGTAGCTTCCACATTCACGCCCTGCAGCTTTCCGTCCCGGCTGATATCCGTAAAAATAATATGCTGAATGCCGATTTCCGCCATCCGTTTTCCCAGTTCCAGATAATTCATACCGCCGGAAACGCCCCAGCCTTCCACGGCCACTTCACCGTTTTTTGCATCAATGCCCGCTACCGCCTGACCGGGAAAATATTTGCAGATTTCCCGTGTTTCCGCCGGATTCCGTGCAGCCAGACTGCCTAAAATGACCCGGGTCACGCCCAGGTCCAGCATGCGGGATACCGCGTGCAAATCGCGGATTCCTCCGCCTACTTCCACTTTCATGTTACCGGCCTTGGCCAAAATGCGCCGAATCACTTCCAGGTTTCGGCTCTCCCCGGCCAAAGCGCCGTCCAAATCAACCACGTGGAGAAACTCCGCCCCTGCGTCCCGAAATTGTTCCGCCACGGCGGCCGGGTCCTCCGCATACACCGTTTCCTGTTTAAAATCGCCTTCCACCAGGCGCACTGCTTTTCCATTCCGCAAGTCAATGGCGGGAAAAATAATCATAGCGTCTCTTCTTTCTGTTAATAAATGTACATCACTATTTTCTGGTAAGGAAAAGATTTCGCAAAACCGTGTACGATTGCTATTTCATGGATTCATTCGCCGGTGGCTTCGAAACTCGAGGCTTCGCCTCTCAAACAGTCTCGCCACAACGGCTCTTTTCATCTCATGAAATAACGCAATCGTTCCCGATGTTTTGCTCGTATCTTTTCCTTACCTGCAAATTACAAGTTCACAAACCGTTTCAGCATGGAAAGCCCCACTTCACTGGATTTTTCCGGATGAAACTGTACGCCGGAAATATTACCTCTGCCAACGCTGGCCACAATTTCCGTTCCGTAGTCGCAGACGGAAGTAATCAGCGCCCGGTCTTCCGGCCGGCAGCAATAACTGTGCACAAAATACACATACTGCCCTTCACTGCCCGTCAGTAACGGGGAAGCGGTCTTCAGGTTCAGCTGGTTCCAGCCCATGTGGGGAATCTTCAAAGACGTAGGAATCAGCACAACCTTGCCCGGAAATACACCCAATCCTTTAACGCCCGGCGCTTCTTCGCTTTCTTCAAACAATACCTGCATTCCGAGACAGATGCCCAGAAATGGTTTGTCAGCAGCAATATATTCTTTGATGACCGGGATTACGCCGGCTTTTTCCAGATTCGCCATGCAGTCGCCAAATGCACCTACACCCGGCAGGATCAGCTTTTCCGCCGCTGCAATGATTTCTTTATCTCCGGTAATAACAGGATTACCTCCTACCAGCGCAACTGCCTTATTGACACTGTGCAAGTTCCCCAGACCATAATCAACAATTACGACATTCCGATTACCCATCGTTACTATCTCCAAAACGTATTCAGGAACATACTGTTACTTTAGCAGATGCATTCACGTTTCTGTCGAAAGTTGCTTTAGGAAACAATCTTTCCCGAAAGAATGCCTTTTCTGTTTATAGAACTCCTAAACTGCTTTTATAGCACGCCCTTACTGCTCATAACGCCTTTCACCCGCGGATCCACGGCCGTCGCTTCCGCCACGGCACGGGCAAATGCCTTAAAGATTGCTTCAATGATATGATGCACGTTGCTGCCGTACAGTACCCGGATATGCAGCGTCAGCCCGCAGTGCATGGCTACGGCGCGGAAAAATTCTTCTGTCATTTCCGTATCGTAATTTTCCAACCGGATTTTAGGAATCTCTGCGCCGAAGACTAAAAACGGGCGACCGGAAAAATCCAGGCACGCCTGAGCCAGGGTTTCATCCATAGGAATAAAACAGTTACCATAGCGGTGAATCCCGGCTTTGTCACCCAGCGCCTCCCGCAGCGCTTCGCCCAGTACAATCCCGATATCTTCCACGGTGTGATGGCTGTCCACTTCCAGATCGCCTTTTGCTTTTACAGTCAAATCCATAAAGCTGTGTTTGGCCAGCAGGGTCAGCATATGATCCAGAAAGCCGATTCCCGTTGCAATATCGCATGTCCCTTCGCCATCCAGGTTCAGTTTTATGGAAATCTGCGTCTCCGCCGTTTTTCTTTCTATCTCAGCACGGCGCGCCTTCTTTGTTTCAGTTGATTTGCTCATTTCCCAAACACTCCCTGCAAAGATTCTTGATTTTGTTCATCACTATAGTATTTTCTTCCGGCAGCCCGATGGTCTGACGGATACAGCCCTGCAACACCGGGTGCTCAGAAAAATCCCGCAACAGGATTTTTTCCGCAAGCATAGCCTTAAAAATCATTTTGCCGGCCTTCGTCGCCGCGCTGTAATTACTGTAACCGTATTTTTTTTCGTACGCCTCTGCCAGCACAGCCTGAATTTTTCCTTCCGGACTGTAGCAGATAAAATTGGTTTCCGTGGGCCAGACTTTCATGCCCAATTCTTTCAGTTCCGCAATCATCAGCGCCCGCTGGGAACGGATTTCTTCAATCTGTTCCCGGAAATCTTCTTTATGCCGGTAGCAGATTTCTGCTGCCATCAGGGAATAGGCGTTCACATGATAAGGCAGCAGCGTTTTTCCCAAGATTCGGCTCAGGGAAATGCTGCCTACGGAATAGCCTACCCGCATACCGGCCAGGCTGTAGGCTTTGGAAAAGGTCCGGAAAACCAAAAAGTTATGGTATTTATTCAACAGTGCCAGCGCGGAACCCGCCACCAGTTTCAACTGGCTCAACGGCCGCAGATCCCGGGGATCCACCCCTTCCCCTCTGGCGAATTCCATATACGCTTCGTCTACGATAATCGGACACTCCACGTTGGCAATAATCTGTTCGATCACAGACAATGGATTATAATTTCCGGTAGGATTGTTGGGATTGTTGAGGATCAGCAGATCCGGCTGATTTTCCTTGCAAAACGCAATCACTGCTTCCGCGTCCAGAAATCCTTCCACGTTCAGAGGATACCGCAACACTTCGCTGTCTGACATCTGGGCGTAAACGCCGTACATGGAAAAAGAAGGATAAGGTACCGCAATCTTCTTCCCTGCCCCGCCAAAGGCATAGCAGGCCATCTGCAAAAGTTCACTGGAACCGTTTCCGACGCGTACTTTGTCAATATCGACACCCAGTGTTTCTGCAATCAGGCTGCACAGGGTCTCGCATTTTATAGGCGGATACCGGTTAAACAAAAAGCTTTTCGTTTTTTCTTCAATTTCCTGCTGTATGGAAGCCGGAACCGGATAATTCGACTCATTGGCGTTTACGATTATTTTCGCTTCTATCGTTTCAACTTCATATTCCTCCAGCCCGGCCAGGCTGGAACGAATCGCAATTTCAGACACGTTGCTCACCTCTTGTGTAATTAAAAATGATATCAGCTGTCAGCAGCTTATACACACAGATTTAATGATTATTGTTTTCCTGACGCTTCCGGATTGCGTTGGCATGAGCCCGCAGGCCTTCCGCTTCCGCCATAGCGATAATATCGTCCGCAGCTTCCAGCAGCGCCTTATTGGTATAAGCGATGATACTGGTCTTTTTCATAAAGGTTTCCACGTTCAGCACGCTGTAGAATTTAGCCGTACCGCCAGTGGGCAATACATGGTTGGGACCGGCGAAATAGTCGCCCAGGGGCTCGGGAGAATCCGTTCCCAGGAACATAGCGCCGCAGTTATGCAGCAGAGGCATCAGCTGGAAAGGCGCTTTGGTCATAACTTCCAGATGCTCCGGCGCGCTGAGGTTGGCCATTGCTACCACGGTTTCCATGTTATTTGCCAGAATGATCTTGCCCATGGTCCTGAGTGACGCCGCCGCGATTTCTTCCCGGGGCAGTTCTTTCAACTGCACATCCACTTCCGCCGCCACCGCTTTGGCAATACGCTCGCTGTCAGTAATCAAAATTGCGCTGGCCAGCGGATCGTGCTCTGCCTGGCTTAACAGGTCAGCCGCCAGATAGACCGGGTTGGCAGAATCGTCCGCCACGATCAAAATCTCGCTGGGTCCGGCCAGCATATCAATATCCACATGCCCATATACCGCTTTCTTTGCCAGCGTCACAAAAATATTGCCGGGGCCGGTGATCTTATTCACCTTTGGAACCGTTGCCGTACCAAAAGCCAGCGCTGCAATAGCCTGAGCACCGCCCATTTTATAAATTTCGGTAATCCCGATTTTTTCTGCCGTTACCAGCACATAAGGATTCAGCTTTCCGTCCTTACCGGGAGGCGCTGCCATCACAATTCGGGACACGCCGGCCACTTTGGCCGGAACGGCGTTCATAATCACGCTGGAAGGATAGGCCGCCGTACCGCCGGGCACATAAATACCCACACTGTCCAGGGGCGTGATCTTCTGTCCCAAAATGCTGCCGTGAGCCCGGTTGGTGATCCAGGATTTGGGCATCTGCTCCTCATGGAATTTTTTAACGTTCATAATCGCCCGGGTCATGGAATCAACGACCTTTGGGTCTACCAGTGTGCGGGCTTCGTCAAATTCCCTCTCCGTTACACGCAGCGTTTCGGCAGTCAGGTCCGCACGATCGATGGTGTTGGTGAAATACAGCAACGCTTCGTCCCCAACCCTGCGCACGTAGTCTACAATGCGGTCTACGATCTGCGCAGCCGTCAGGTGCTCGCCCCACATCTGATCGCAGGCAGCCTGTACGCCCGGTGACAGCTCCGTTTCGTCAAAGGCTTTCTTTTTCAGCAGCGCAGCAATTTCCTCTGCGTTCATTTTTCTTGCGTCGATTATATTCATTTTGCTTTCTTGTCTCCTTTTTCCGCTGCCAGTACGGCACGTAAATCCACGACCAGTTTGTGCAGCCGTTCAAATTTCAGTTTGAAACTGACCGGATTGGCGATCAGCCGTGCGGTGGAAATAAAGATGCTGTCCACTTCTATCAGCTTGTTTTCTTTGATGGTAGTCCCTGTCTCAACAATATCCACGATCAGCTCCGACAACCCAATCAGCGGGCCCAGTTCGATGGAACCGTTCAGCTTAACGATTTCCATCTGGATGCCCAGCTTATCAAAATATTCCCGGGCACAGCGGGGATATTTTGTTGCCACGCGCAAATGCGCGTAATCTTTCAATTCCGGCCGTTTCTTCGCTTCCGGCACCGCCATCATCAGACGGCATTTTCCAAAGCCCAGATCCAGCAGTTCGTATACGTCCTTCTGCTCTTCCAGCAGAACATCCTTGCCGATAATGCCAATATCCGCAGCGCCGTACTCCACATAGGTCGGAAGATCCACCGTCTTGGTGATGATAAAACGTACCTTTGTTTCCTCATTCGCGATCACAAGCTTTCGGGAATTTTCCGAAACGCCTTCCGCGCCGTACCCCACTTTACCCAGCAGATCCAGGCTGCGTTTGAACAGCTTGCCCTTGGGCAGCGCTATGGTTATATATTCTTCCATGGTCAAATCTCCATTTCGGTCCTGTTTCGCCGCACTTCATGTAACAGAAAACACAACGATGATATTATCCGATGTATTTCCATGTACTGTAATGATTTTCCTGTACGGCCTGCTGCATTTCCGTTTCCGTCATAGCACGGTCAGCCAGTTTCACCCGTTTGCCATCTTTACGGAGAGCACAGGCTGCACGGATGCCTTCTGCGGTTTTTCCCTCCCCATAGGCAACAAACAGGGTTTCCGGCTGTTTCACAAACTGTTTTCCCTGCCGTTCCAGCGTCAGGGCTATACGGTCAATGCCCAGGGCAAAACCGGTTGCGGGGCAGGGCTTCCCGAATCGCTGCATCATATTGTCATAACGCCCGCCGCCAATCAGGGAGTACCCCATTCCGGCAGCATACCCTTCAAACAGCATACCCGTATAGTAATCCAGACTGCGGGTCAGGCCCAGGTCAAAGCTCAGATACCGTTCCACGCCATAGGCTTTGGCCAGTTCATAGATTTCCCGCAGGTTCTCCAGCGCATTCCAGCAACGCCGGCTCAGCACCCGCTTCTGCATATCTTCCAGCAACGCAATACCGCCATGCAGGAACAGCAATTCTTTAAAAATAAGGGCCAACTGTTCTGGAATTTTCGCTGCTTCCACGACATTTTCCAGTCCGGCCGCGTTGCGTCTGATCAGGCAATGCTTGATATCCTTTGCCTGTTCTTCCGTCAGCGTTGCCGCTTCAATCAACCCGTTGATAAACTCCATGTGACCCAGGGTAATATTAAAATCTTTCAGGCCCGCTTCCATGAGGGTCGACACGGCCAGCGCAATGACTTCCGCATCGGCAGCCGCCCCGGCGGCCCCCATCATTTCGATACCGCACTGAGTAAATTCACACTGACGGCCGGCCTGGGCCTCTTCGTAACGGAATAACTGAGCCCGGTACGACAACCGCTTCACGCTTTCATCTTTGCGCATCCGCGTGGCCACCATGCGGGCAATCGGTGTCGTCATATCCGTGCGGAGCATTAAAATGTTATCCTTGCGGTCAAAAAACTTAAACGCGCCGGCGCCAGGCTGCCCCATACCTGCAAAAGTATCCAGATACTCGAAGGTCGGTGTGGCTACTTCGTCATACCCCCAGAGGGCAAACAGACTGCAGATCTTATCCTCCATCTGACGGCGTGCCGCTGCCTCTCCCGGAAGCACATCCCGTGTTCCATACGGCACCTGTAAGATTGTTTCAGTCATTTTCCTGTACCGCTCTCTTTCTTTGGGCTCTTTCCTTTTCATATTTTGCTCTGAGTACTGCCTTGGGCGAGCGGGTTATATGGTGTTTTTTCTGCAGATGTTCCAATGCAACTTCGTAACCGTCCTTGCCGTACACAAGACAGCGTTTCACCCGGGAGATCGTTGCTGTGCTGGCTCCCGTACGTTCTACAATCTCTTCATATTTTATGCCTTCATCCAAAAGCCTTGCGACCTCAAACCTCTGCGCCAGCGCCTTGTATTCGCTGATCGTGCAGACATCTTCCAGAAAATTGGCAACCTGTTGTTTCTGTTTCAGGCATGCAAGCGCCTCACATAATTGTTCTGTCAAATGATTCTCAATTTTTTCTGCCATTATTAAACTCCTCCTTGCTACCGGAAACTGTCTTCTGTCCTTTTCTACAGTCCCCATTTTACTTCACAGCAATACTCTAATCTGCAATCTCGTGTTACAATTATTTGTCTTTTGGTAAAAATCATAAATAAAATTCGTTATTTATCAATTTACTACTTTATTGTGTGAAAGTCAATATATATCCTTAAACTTTCATTAAAATACATAAAACCGGCGCCCGTTCAAACCCGGACGCCGGAAATAAGGAACTACTTTAAACACAGCTTACCTGAAACTGCTTAGGATAATTTATTCTTATTCAGTTTACGGCTCAGCATATTGCCGATGGTCTGTACTCCCTGCACCATGATAATCAGGACGATTACCGTAGCAATCATCACGTCCATCTGAAACCGCTGGTAACCGTAACGGATTGCAAGGTCACCCAGACCGCCGCCGCCAAGAGCGCCGGCCATGGCGGACGCGCCAATTAGCGCAATCAGGGCAAGGGTAATGCCGAGAACAATGGAATGCAGCGATTCCGGCAGCATCACCTTCCCGATAATCTGTACCGGACTGGCGCCCATAGACTGGGCTGCCTCTATCACGCCCCGGTCCACTTCCAGCAGGGACGATTCAATGACCCGGGCGATAAACGGCGCCGCCGTAATGGTCAGCGGAACGATGGCCGCCGTAGTCCCGATGGAAGAACCCACGATCATGCGGGTAAACGGGATAATCGCAACCATCAGGATGATAAACGGTGTAGAGCGGGTCGCGTTGACGATTGCCCCCAGTACATTATGCACCAGGGCATTGGGCATGATGTGATCCTTCCGGGTCACCGTCAGGATTACGCCCAGCGGCAGGCCGATCAGCGTTGCCAGGACAATGGCGATCAGAACCATGTAGCAGGTTTCCCCCAGGGACTTTACCAATAACTCTATCAAATTAGCCGACATAGCCGATCACCTCCAGTTTTACGCCCGCTTCTTTAGCGTACTGTACAGAATCCGCGATACCCTTTTCGTCACCCATGATTTCCACCAGCAAGGTTCCGTAAGGAGTATCTTTCAGGTAATCGACTTTACCGGAAATAATGTTCACATCGACCCCGAATTTCTTAATCAGAGCAGAAACCATCGGTTGGTCCGCTCCGGCAGACTTTTCTTTTCCTTCCCCGCTTTCACCGCTGTCCAGAAACGTCAGGTTCACCAGCAGCCGGGCTCCCGGGAAATACGTTTGTTTCATGGACTCCGTATCGACCATAGGCGGTATTTTTATATCGTTCACGGTCTTTACAAATTCTTTCGTCGTTTCTTCCTGCGGTTCCGTGAACACTTTATACATACTGCCTTCCTCAATGATGACGCCGTTTTCGATAACCGCCACCCGGTCGCAGATTTCTTTCACCACTTCCATCTGATGGGTGATCATTACAATCGTCAGGTTCAGGCGTTTGTTGATATCCCGCAGCAGCTGCAGAATTGATTTGGTCGTCTGGGGATCCAGCGCGGACGTGGCCTCGTCCGACAGCAGCACTTTCGGGTTGGAAGCCAGCGCCCGGGCAATGCCGACACGCTGTTTCTGTCCGCCGGAAAGCTGGCTGGGATAATAATCCGCACGGTCGGTCAGCTGAACCAGCTCCAGCAATTCCCTTACACGTTCTGCGATTTTTTCTTTCGGCATCCCCTGAATTTCCAGCGGGAACGCAATATTGTCAAATACGGTGCGGGAAGCCAGCAAATTAAAATGCTGGAAGATCATGCCGATATTCTGGCGCGCTTTCCGCAGCTGGCCCTCATTCATGGCAGTCAGCTCCTGTCCGTCCACAAACACCTGCCCTCCCGTAGGCACCTCCAGCATGTTGATGCAACGGATCAGCGTGGATTTTCCTGCACCGGACAAACCGATAATACCGAATATTTCCCCCTCTTTTACCTCAATATTCGTTTTCTTCAGGGCCGCAATATCGCCGGCTTTACTGAAGTAGGTTTTCTCTACGTCCACTAACTTTATCATGGATACTTCCTTCTCTCTTCACAACACTTACCGTAAATTGTAAGGATTACAATTCATTATTATGCCTGATAAGACCATACAGGCGCGTTTTCACAAAGTTGGCAGCAAAATCCCGGGCCGAGATTTTTTCTATGTCACCGGAAGAATGAAAAAACACAATCATGGCCACCGCAAGGAACATATGTACTGCAATATCTTTGTGTTGCGCCATTTCACAGAAAAGGTTCTGCCGTATCCCTTCCTCATAAACTTTCAGGATGGGTTTATTCTCTTCTGCCAGCAGCCGGTGATACCGCAATATTCCTTCCTGTTCCTCCGGCGGCGGTAACTTGCCCCAGCGGCTCACCAGTCGGACTTCCCCGTTTTCATCTTCCACGCCGGAAAAGCCCCGGTTTGTACAGGTCATCTCAAAACACAGTACCTGCCAGAGCACCGTGTTTTTCCGCAGAAATTCTATCCAGACCGCCAGAATGTCAGCCATCCGTTCCTCTACACTTTTCTCCGTGTCATCGGCCACAGACCACATCCGTTCCATCAGTTCACTGTGCTTATGGGAAACCAGCGTGTAGAACACATTATCCTTATTTCCAAAGTATTTATACAAGGTTCCTTTGCCGGTATCTGCCAGCGCGATAATCTCATCCACGGTGGCCTGGGCAAAGCCTCTGCGGGAAAACACCGCTTCCGTTGCTTCCATCAGCCGCCTTTTGGTTTCGATTTCTTTTTCTTTCCTGTTCATGCCATTAATCTCCGGACAGATTGAATCTGCAGAAAAAGCCCTTCCGGCCATTTTATAACGCCGGGAATCCTGCTCTTTCGTTTTGCCCCTTCTTTACAATTTATTATAATGATTTTTATATTATAACGACTTTTGACAAAAAATGCAAAATGTTGTCAATTTATTTGTTAAAAAATTATTTTCTGCTTTAAATAAGGTAAAAGATAGGGTATAATGAATTGACTTGGAAAATACTGTAACATATATTACTAAATTTTAATGAGGAATCAAATTCAGAGGAGGGTTTTCGAATGCTGAAACTGGTTACAAAACGTTGTAAAGGCTGCGGCATCTGCGTAAACTTCTGTCCCAAAAAGGTATTGGAAGTTACGGAAGTAGGCAAGTGCGCCATCATTAAGGACAAAGAAAAGGACTGTATCCAGTGCGGACAGTGCGAGATGCGCTGCCCCGACTACGCAATTTTTGTGGAAAAGTAAAGGAGTGAGATGTTATGTCCAGAGTATTACTGTTGCAAGGCAACCAGGCAGTAGTAGAAGGCGCCATCGCGGCCGGCGTTAAATTTTACGGCGGCTATCCCATCACCCCTTCTACGGAAATTGCCGAACAGTTAGCAGCCCGCCTGCCCCAGGTCGGCGGCAAATTTATGCAGACAGAAGATGAAATCGCCGGGTTAGGCGCAGCCATCGGCGCCTCCATGGGCGGCAAAAAAGCCATGACCGCCACCAGCGGCCCCGGCTTCTCCCTGAAACAGGAAATGTTAGGTCTGGCCTGCACGGCGGAAATCCCTGTAGTCCTCGTAGACGTACAGCGGGTAGGCCCGGCTACCGGTCAGCCCACCAGCCCCGCCCAGGGCGAAGTAATGATGACCCGCTGGGGTACCCACGGCGACCACTGGGTCATCGTGGTATCTCCCTCCAGCGTGCCGGAATGCTTCTGGCTCACCATCCGCGCGGTTAACCTGGCGGAAAAATACCGGGTGCCCGTCATCATTTTAATGGACGAAGTCATCGGCCATATGCGGGAAAAAATTGAGCTGCCGGATGACTACAGCACGGTAGAAACCGTGGACCGAGTACGTCCCACCTGCAAACCGGAAGAGTATCTGGCTTACGGTACCACGGAAGACAATCTGGTTCCTGCCATGGCAGATTACGGCAGCGGTTACCGCTGGCATGTCACCGGCCTGATCCACGATGAGACCGGGTTCCCGAAAGGCACGCCTGCCGGTACGGTCAACGCCCTGAACCGCCTGCATGATAAAATTTATAATAGCCTGGCAGATATCGTTACATTTGAAAATTATAAGATGGACGACGCGGAGTTCGTCGTACTTTCCTTCGGCGGCGCGGCCCGTACCGCTTACGAAGCGGTAGACATGGCCCGGGCTGAAGGACTGAAAGTCGGTTTCTTCCGTCCCATCACCATCTGGCCTTTCCCGGAAAAAGAAGTGAAAGAGCTGGCAGGTAAAGTGAAAGGCATTTTAGTGCATGAGCTGAACTACGGCCAGTATGTGCTGGAAGTAGAACGGGTCGTAGCAGGCAAATGCCCTGTCACCCTGTACGGCAAGTACGACAACGAATCCGCAACACCGCAGGAACTGCTGGCGGAAATCAAAAAGGCCATGGGCCGGTAAGGGAAAGGAGATAAGACCATGGGAATGGAACAATTAGTTGAAAAATATTTTCGCCCGGGCCGCCTGCCCCACATCTGGTGCCCCGGCTGCGGCAACGGCGTCATCACGGGCGCTATCGTAAAAGCAGTGGATAAGCAGGGCTTATCCAAAGACGAAGTCGCTTTAATTTCCGGTATCGGCTGCTCCAGCCGCTCTTCCGGGTATCTGGATTTTAATACGGCCAACACCTTACACGGACGGGCCCTGCCCATCGCCAGCGGCCTGAAGATGGCGAACCCGGCATTGAAGGTTATCGTAGCCAGCGGCGACGGCGACTGCACGGCCATCGGCGGTAAC
The DNA here is from genome assembly GCF_902793885.1 of uncultured Succiniclasticum sp. NCBI lineage: Bacteria > Bacillati > Bacillota > Negativicutes > Acidaminococcales > Acidaminococcaceae > Succiniclasticum > uncultured Succiniclasticum sp. The sequence continues at coordinate 4,424 of NZ_CADBFF010000017.1, read as the reverse complement.
CACCTGATTCATGCGGCACGCCGCAACATTGATTTAACATTGGTAGTATATAACAACAGCATCTATGGCATGACCGGCGGTCAGTATTCGCCCATGACCCCCAAAGGATCCAAAGCGACTACGGCTCCGTATCTGACCATCGAGCCTTCTTTCAATCTGCTGGATCTGGCAAAAGCAGCCGGCGCTACCTTCTGCGCACGGGCTACCACCTTCCATGTTCCTCTGATGGTCGACGTGATTGCCAAAGGTATCGCCCACAAAGGCTTCTCCATCATCGAATGCGTATCGGCCTGCCCCATCAACTTCGGACGTCAGAACAAAGCGGGTACACCGGCCAAAATGATGGAATGGCAGCGGGACCACGGCGTAATGAAAGCAGCCTGGGACAAGATGGACGAAGAGAAAAAAGCCGAAGCCATCGCAGCAGGCAAGTTCCCCATCGGCGTACTGTTTGAAACCAACGACGTACAGGAATATACCGAAGCCTATGATGAAGTCATCCGGCGCGCACAGGGAGGGAAATAATCATGAAACATAATTTTAGATTTTCCGGAACCGGCGGCCAGGGCCTGATCACAGCCGGTATCATCTTAGCGGAAGCAGCGATCCTTGACGGTAAAGAAGCCATCCAGTCCCAGTCCTACGGACCGGAAGCCCGGGGCGGTTCTTCCAAAGCAGAAGCCATCATCTCCGACGACAAGATTTATTTTGGCCGGGTTACCTGCCCGGATGTATTGCTGGCCATGAGCCAGGAAGCGGCGAACAAGTACACCAAGGACTGTGGCAAAGACAGTATCGTTATCACAGATTCCCTGTTTGTAACGGAAGTACCGGGCACCTATAAAGAACGTATCGACCTGCCCATTACCCACACGGCCATCGGCGCCTGTGGCAAATCCTTATTCGCCAACATCGTAGCGTTAGGGGCTGTTGTGGCGTTAACCCACTGCGTATCCGAAGAAGCGCTGGAAAAAGCTGTCCTGAACCGGGTCCCCAAAGGAACGGAAGAAGCGAATAAAAAAGCCTTGCAGGCAGGCAAGGAACTGATCACCAAACGGTAAAACGTAATTAAAAGAACGGTCATCCTGTTGAAAAACAGGGTGACCGTTTTTGTTGTATCTTTAAAAATTACAACTCAATTATTTTCGGTTGATCAGATCATCCAGTGACTGTTCCCGTAATACATTTTTCATAATCTTGCCGGTATTGTTCCGGGGCAGCTGATTGCAGAAAATGAATTCCTTGGGAACCTTGTACGCCGCAATCCGGGAAAGCAGATATTTGCGGATCATACGCTTATCCGTCGTGCCTCCGTCTTCCGGCACAATATAAGCGCAGATTGCCTGCCCACGCAGTTTGTCCGGAATCCCGATTACAGCGGCTTCCTTAATATCCGGATGCGCCATCAGCACTTCTTCCACCTCACGGGGATACACGTTTTCACCACTGCTGATAATCATGTCCTTCAGGCGGTCAACGATAAAGATCCAGCCTTCTTCATCACGATAGGCTAAATCTTCCGTGTGAAGCCATCCGTCCCGCAGGGTCCACGCCGTTTCTTTCGGCCGGTTCCAGTAGCCCAGCATTACATTAGGCCCCTTCACGCACACTTCCCCTACTTCACCGACAGGCACTTCCTGGGAATCCGTATCCATCAGTTTTACTTCCACATGAGGAATCGGCAGGCCGATGGATCCCTGTTTGGTCTTGTCAATACGGTTGAAGGTCGTAACCGGTGTTGCTTCCGAAAGACCGTACCCTTCCTGCACATGCTGCCCGAATTTTTTTGCAAAGGCATCATATAATACGCGGGACAGCGGTGCGCCGCCGCTGATAAAGAAACGGAAATGAGCCAGTTCTTCAGCTGTTGCGCCCTTTACAAACAGCTGGAACATGGTGGGCACGCCGCACATCGTGTTCACATGATACTTTTTTATCAGGCTCATGGCGTCGCCAAACTGGTAGGTCTCCTGCACCACCTGGGTCGCGCCGATATACAGGTTGGCACACACTGTGCAGATCCAACCGAAGCAGTGATACATAGGCAGCACACACAGTGCAATATCATCCTCCTGCATTTTCGTAATCGCCATGAAGTCCTGTGTGTTATGCACAATGTTTCCCTGGCTCAGCATGGCTCCCTTGGGACGACCCGTGGTTCCGGATGTATAAATGATTGCAGCCGGATCCTGTTCTTCCAGGGCATAATCGATAAACTCCGCTCCCTCCGGCGGCACCATCTCCTCAAAGGTAAACTGCTTCAGTTCCTGTTCCCAGCCTAAATCGCGCAAAGCCTGATCCAAATCCACCGGTTTTTTCGTCAGGAGTATTTTCATTTCCGTATCTTTCACAATATAGGAAATTTCCGGCGCAATGAGCTGGAAGTTAAAGGGCACTACAATGCCCCCCGCCTTTACTACAGCAAAATATGCTGCTACAAAGTCCGTTGAATTTTTGCTTAACAGGCCGACCCTGTCGCCTCTTTTTACGCCCTGGGACTGTAAAAACAGCGCCCAGTCTTCTACCTTTTTACGAAATTCGCCATACGTTGTATACTGATCCTTAAAAATGAATGCGGTTTTATCCGCCGGGTGTTTTTGAATGATATCGTTTAATAACATAGGTACCTCGCTTCTCTGTTTTGGATACGGTTTGGATCTCGCTTTCTTTAGGAAATGCTGATTAATTCGCGTCTCTTTTATTTTACCGAAAAGCCGGGTTCTTGTAAACCTCGCGACCGTCTACATACGTGCACAAAACTGTGAAATTTTCGTTAAACAGGGTAATATCCGCCGCCGCGCCGGGACTCAGGCTGCCGATTTTTTCAAACAGTCCCAACTCCTGAGCCTGATTCTCCGTCACCATGCGAACCACCTCCGGAACCGTCGCGCCGGTATTATTCCGGAAATTCGCCATGGCACGGTTCAGTGTTACCACGCTGCCCGCTATCGTGCCGTCCGCCAGCCTGGCAGCCCCGTCTTTTACATATACCGTCTGCCCGCCCAGTTCAGAAATGCCGTCCGGCAAACCGCAGGCACGCATGGAATCGGTAATCAGTTCAATTCCGGCCGCGCCTTTCATGCGGTAAATAAGCCGCTGCACTGCCGGATGCACATGCAGATCATCGGCAATCAGCTCGCACATCGCCGGACTGTCCAACGCAGCGCCCAACAGGCCGGGATTCCGGTGATGCAGACCTGTCATGGCATTGCACAAATGCGTAACATGGGAGGCACCTTCCCGAATTGCCTGCAGCGCCGTATCATACTCCGCCGCGCTGTGCCCTAAGGAAACGATCATATGATGCGTCCTGCACTGTTCGATAAACTCCCCGCGAGTAAGAGCATCTTTCAGCGTTTCCGGCGCCAGTACCACAACCTTGATTACATCGGCAAAATCTTTGATAAAAGCAAAGTCCGCCTGCGTAATAAACTCTTCTTTCTGCGCGCCCTTATATTGCCTGCTGATGAAAGGTCCTTCCAGATAGGCGCCCAACACTTTAGCCCCCGGCAGCAGGCAATGGTTTTCCTCTTCGGTTTTTGCGGAAATGCCCGTCACCGCTGGGAAATGCTCTGACGAAGGCGTGTCCGAAGTATTGACCGCTTCGATTGTCGGTTTTTGTTCTGTTTGCGCAGGCTCATGCTTCTCATCCCGGCGGCGTGTAATCACCGTCATCGTTTCCCGGATACGCTGCAACGCCTTATATACATCAGCTTTTGCACAGGTCATGGTCGTAGGTAAAAAAGCCGTAACACCGGTCTGCACCAGAAAACGGCTCATGACTGCCAGCGTATCTTCCGTTGCATCCATCGTGTCCGCCCCGGCACAGCCATGGATATGCAGATTGATAAAGCCCGGCGAAACATAGGCGCCCCGCGCATCTGTCAGCGTCAGCGGCTTACCCTGCCAGCATTTTCCTTTTTCCCATGCAGAATCCAACGTTTCACGTGAAACAATTCCTATAATTTTCCGATCAAACAACAGGGCGCAGCCGTCTAAAATTTTGTCGTTCAACACAATACGCCCGTTACGAATTGCATGCATGCTGTTACGCTCCAACATCCCAAAAATTTGAAAATACAGATTGTATGGATTTACAATTTTTTAGCAAATCCCTGACCATAAACCATCGCGTCATTAACACGTTATTATAATGCTCTGATAATTTATTATATCATAAATAATGCAGCCTGTTAAAGCAACTCCTTTGTCAAAATGCAAGAGCGACGATCCCCACGCAGAGGAATTCAATACGATTCACTTACTACGTTACCTGCGGCAATGTAAACTGACTAATTTTCCATTTACAACTAAAAATTAAAGATTGGTTCATTGTAAAATGAAGTTGCACAGTAAAAATTGAAAATAAAAATCCATGTTGGTATCTTTACTGTTAAAATTAAGTTACCACACAAAACATAACA